>JAUYAJ010000092.1 GCA_030693565.1 Rubrivivax sp. | reverse complement strand
GCCCACCGGCACGCTGCGGCGCTTGGCGCCCTTGCCCAGCACATGGGCCAGGCCTTCGTCGGCGTCGATCCAGCCGGCGGCGCTGGCGCTGCCGGTCAGGTCCAGCCCGACCAGCTCGGACACGCGCAAGCCAGCGCCATAAAGCAGCTCGACGATGCAATGGTCGCGCCGGTTCAAGGCCGGCCGCCCGCCCGCAGGCTGGTGCTCGGCCAGCGCCACCGCGTGGTCGACCGACAAGGCCTTGGGCAACGGCTTGGCGGCTTTGGGCGGGCGCACGCCGTCGACCGGGTTGGCGGCGATCAAGCCGTCGCGGCCCCACCAGCGGAACAGCCCGCGCCAGGCCGACAGCTCGATGGCGATGCTGCGCGGCGCCAGGCCGCGGGTGCGCAACTGGCCGGCCCAGCCGCGCACGTGGTGCGGCTTGGCCTGCAGCAGTTCGACCCCGGTCTCGGCGGCAGCCAGCTGCAGCCGCGCCAATGCCTGGGTGTACAAGGCCAGCGTGCGCGGCGCCAGCCGGCGCTCGACACGCAGATGGTCGAGCCAGCGCTGCAGGGCGGGCGCCAGCTCGGTCACGCTCACTCGCTGGCGGGCAGCAGCCGGGCCAGCGCCGCGCTGGCGACCTCGCCAATGCGGGTCAGGAACTCGGTGCCCATGTCGGCGCCATAGCGCGTTGGGTCGGGCGAGCCCAGCACCAGCAGGCCGACCGTGGCCAGCGCGCCTTGGTCGCCTACGCCGCCGCGCAGCGGAATCAGCGCCATCGACGCCACCGAGCTCGGGTCTTCGAGCCAGCCTGTGGCTTCGAAGCCAGCGTTGACGCCGCAGTAAGGCGACGACAAGCTCTCGGCGAAGCTCTGCACGTCGGTGCTGACCGGCAAGGCGAAGTGCTGGTCGGCAAAGCCGGCGTCGGCACCCCAGACGCGGATCGCCGCCTGCGGGATCATGAATTCGTGCTTGAGCTCGGCCACCATCACGCGCGGCAGCGCGCGCGGCTCGGTGGTGAGCAGCAAGGCGCGGGTCCAGCGGTGCAGCCGCTCGGCGATGGCCAGGTTCTCCTGGCCATGGCGGATCATCTCGACGATCTTCAGCTCCAGACCCTTGATGCGCTCGCGCAGCATTTCCATCTGCCGCTCCTGCAGCGAGACAGCGCGCTGGCCATGCGGGCTGGTCAGCTGCACGCTGGACAGCAGTTCGGCCTGGCGCTCGAAAAAGCCGGGGGTGTTCGCCAGGTAGTTGGCGATGTCGGTCTCGGTGATGCCCTGGATGGTCACAGTTCGATCTCTCCTTCGAAAACAGTTTGCGCGGGGCCGGTCATCAGCACGCCAGCGTCGTCGGCCGGCCATTCGACGAGCAACTGGCCACCGCGGGTGTCGACCTCGACGCGGCGGTCGAGCCAGCCCAGGCGGATGCCGGCCACCACCGCCGCGCAGGCGCCGGTGCCGCAAGCCAGGGTCTCGCCAGCGCCGCGCTCGTAAACGCGCAGCCGCACCCGGCCGCGGTCGATGACTTGCATGAAGACGGCGTTGACGCGGCGGCCAAAGCGCGGATGACCTTCGATCTGCGGGCCGATGAGGCCGACCGGCGCCGCGTCGACATCGTCCACGCGCTGCACCGCATGCGGGTTGCCCATCGACACCAGCGCCAGCTCGGCGGCGACGCCATCGGCCAGCTCCAGCGGCCAGAGCTCGAAGTCGCCCAGTGGCCGCGGCTTCAGGCCGGCGGCGTCGAACGGCAAAGTCTCCAGCTCGAAGCGCGGCCGGTTCATGTCGACGCTGACGCGGCCGTCGTCCTGCAGCCGCAGCTCGAGCAAGTTGTTCATCGTCGCCACGCGCAGCACCGGCTTGTCGCTCAGGCCATGCTCGTGCACGTAGCGGACGAAACAGCGCGCGCCATTGCCGCAGTGCTCGACCTCGTCACCGTCGCTGTTGTAGATGCGGTAGCGGAAGTCGACGCCAGGGGTGTCGCTGCGCTCGACGATCAGGATCTGGTCGGCACCGACGCCGAAGCGGCGATCGCCGAGCCGGCGCGCCTGCGCCGCCGTCAATTCGACCGGCGTGCGGGTGCCGTCGAGGACGACGAAGTCGTTGCCCGCGCCGTGCATCTTGGTGAAGCGCAATCGCATCGGGCGATTATCGCTGCCGACCCGGCCTTGGCCTCAATACAGCGACGCGTCGCCCGGCGGCCGGGTCTTGAAGCGCTTGTGCACCCACAGGTATTGCGCCGGGCAGCGCCGCACTTCGCCCTCGATCCACTCGTTCATGCGCCGGGCGTCGGCCTGGGCATCCTCGCTCGGCCAGTCGGTCCAGGGCGGCAGAAAGCGCACCCGGTAGCCGGCGCCGCCGGGCAGCATCTCGGCCACCACCGGCTGCACCGTCATCTTCAGCGAGCGCGCCATCCGCGACGGCGCCAGCAGCGTCGCCGCCGGCACGCCGAAGAAAGGCACGAAAGCGGCGTCGCGGGCGCCGAAGTCCATGTCGGGCAGGTTGAAGAAGGCATGGCCGCGCTTGACGGCGCGCACCAGCGGCAGCGCGCTCTCATGGCGCGAGAAGATCGCGGCGCGGCCAAAACGCAGCCGGCCGCGGCGCATCGCGGTGTCGAGCACGGCGTTGCTCTGCGCCTGGTAGAGCGAGCCGACCTGGCGCTGCTGGAACAGCTGAGTGGCGACGCCGGCCACATCCAGCGCCATGAAGTGCGGCACCAGCCACATCACCGGCTGCTCGCCGCGTTCGGCCAGCGCGACATCGCCTTCGACATGAATCAGTCGCCGCAGCCGCTGCGCGCTGGCATACCAGAGCAGGCCGCGTTCGAGCAGGCTGCGGCCCAGCCACTGGAAGTGTTCACGCACCAGCGCCGTGCGCGCCGCCGGCGTCAGCTCGGGCAGGCACAGGCCAACGTTGCGCAATGCCACTTCGCGGCGCCCGCGCGCCAGTCTGAACAGCAAGCGGCCCAGGCCGCGGCCCAGCGCCGCCTGCCAGGCCAGCGGCAGCCAGTGCAGCAACCACACCAGCGCCAGCAGCGCCCGCGCGCCCAGCTCGGCCGGCTTCATGCCGCCGCTCCGCTGCGCGGCATCTTGTAGCGCTGGTATCCCCAGAGGTATTGCGCCGGGCACAAGCGGATCACCGCCTCCATCGAGCGGTTGATCGCCAGCGCGTCGGCCAGCGCCGCCGCGTCATCGTCGGCGGCCGCATCCGCCTGTGGCAGCGGCACCGGCAGCTCCAGCGCATGGACGACATAACCGCCGCCGCGCGGCAGCCGCTCGCTCCACAGCACCGCCACCGCCGCGCCGGTCTGGCGCAGCAGCCGCGCCGCCAGCGTCATCGTGTACGCC
>JAUYAJ010000080.1 GCA_030693565.1 Rubrivivax sp. | reverse complement strand
CGGAGATCATCGGGAAGAAGATCGGGATCGTGAGCAGGATCATCGACAGCGAGTCCATCACGCAGCCGAACACGATGTAGAACAGCAGGATCGCCCACAGCACCGCAAACGGGCTCAGGCCCTGGGCGCCAACCCACAGCGCCAGCTCCTGCGGCAGCTGCGACAAAGCCAGGAAGGTGTTGTAGGCCGCCGCGCCGAGCACGATCATGAACACCATCGCCGTGCCCGAGGCGGTCGACTCGAAAGCCGCCACCAGCTTGGCGCGGCTGAAGCCGCCGCGCTGCCAGGCCAGCAGCCCGGTGGACACCGCGCCCACCGCCGCGCCTTCGGTGGGCGTGAAGATGCCGCTGTAGATGCCGCCGACGACGACGATGAAGATCATCACCACCGGCCAGACCGCGACAAAGGCCTTGATGCGCTCGGGCCAGGGCATGGGCTGCATCTGCCCGGCCAGCTTGGGATTGATGCGCACGACGATGGCGATCACCAGCATGTAGCCCAGCGCCGCCAGAATGCCGGGGATGAAGGCGGCGGCGAACATCTTGGCGATGTTCTGCTCGGCCAGGATGGCGTAGATCACGAGCACGATGGACGGCGGGATCAGGATGCCCAGCGTGCCGCCCGCGGCCAGCGCACCGGTCGCCAGGCTGCCGGCATAGCCGGCTCGCTTGAGTTCAGGCAGGGCGACCTGGCCCATGGTCGCGGCGGTGGCCAGCGACGAGCCGCAGATCGAACCAAAGCCGGCGCAGGCGCCGATGGCCGCCATCGCGACACCGCCTTTGCGGTGGCCCAGAAAAGCCTCGGCGGCCTTGAACAAGGCCTGCGACATGCCGCCCAGGGTGGCGAACTGGCCCATCAGCAGGAACAGCGGCACGATCGACAGCGAATGCGATGAGAATGTGCCGTAAGCCATGGTCTTCATCTGGTTCAGCAGCGGCGCGGCGCTGCCGTAGACCTGCCAGGAACCGACCAGGCCGATGCCCAGCATCGCCAGGCCGATGGGCAGGCGCAGAAAGATCAGCAGGAGCAGCAGCGGGAACGACCAGGCGGCCAGGTAGAGCGGGTCCATCAATGCGCAGCCTCGGCGTTGGCAAAGCCCGCTGGCGGCGTTGCCAGACCCAGGCTCTCGAGCAGCCGCCAGCCATAGGCCAGGCAGCCGATGGTTGCCGGCAGCATCGACGCCGCATAGCCCCACCAAACCGGCATCTGCAGGATGAAGCTGACCTCGCCATTGGCGCGGTATTCGGTGGTGACGATGCCCATGCGCCAGACCAGCAGCAGCCAGACGGCGAGCATCAAGGCGTCGCTCAACACCTCCAGCGCGCGCTTCATGGCTGGCGGGTAGCTGTTCCAGAACAAGTCGACCACCGCATGGCCGCGGCGCAGGTGGCACCAGGGCATGAAACAGAACACCGCCAGCGCGGCACCCGCTTCGACGAGTTCGAAGTCGCCGGGCACCGGGCCGAGGCCGAATGGCGACAGCGCACGGCCCGCGATGCTGACGACGCTCATGAGAGCGATCGCCGTCAGCACCAGCGCGCCAAGCCAGGCCATCGAGCGGCACAGGCTGTAGATGATGTGGTTCATGTGATGTGGAAGTGGCGGCACCAGCCGCCGCTTTAATCAAAGAGGCGGCCGCAGCCGCCTCCAATCGTTACGGCAAAGTCGCCGTACTTACTTCTTGCTGTACTTGGCGATCAGGGCCTCGGCCTCGGCCGCGAGCTTGGGGCCGTCGATGCCCTTGTCGCCCACTTCCTTGTACCAGACGGCGCGCACGCCGGCGGCGGCGCGCTGCCAGCGCGCCGTCTCGGCAGCGTCGAGCGTGACGACCTTGTTGCCGGCCTTCTGCGCCAGCGACAAGCCGACCTTGTCGGCATCGTCCATCACCTTGCCGAAGGCGGCGGCGGTCTGGATGCCGCTGTTGTTGTCGATCACCTTCTTCAGGTCGGCCGGCAGCTTTTCATAGGCGGCCTTGTTCATCGCCACCGCGAAGGTCTGGGTGTAAAGGCCCTTGTCACCGCTGAAGCCGGTGTGGTTCTTGACGATTTGCTGCACCTTCAGCGCTGGCACCACTTCCCAGGGAATGGTGGTGGCCGAGATCACGCCTTTGGACAGCGCCTCGCCGACCGCCGGCACCGGCATGCCGACCGGCACCGCGCCGAGCTGCTCGAGCATGATGTTGATGACGCGCGAACCGCCGCGCACCTTCATGCCTTTAAGGTCCTCGAGCTTGTTGATCGGGTTCTGGCTGTGGAACAGGCCGGGGCCGTGGGTGTGGACCGCGATCAGCTTGACGTCCTTGAACTCGTCCATCGCGTTCTTCTGCACGTACTCGTAGAAAGCGCGCGACGAAGCCTCGGCCGAACCCGAACTGAACGGCAATTCAAAGACCTCGGACTTCGGGAAGCGGCCCGGGGTGTAGCCCAGCACCGTCCAGACGACGTCGGCGATGCCGTCCTTGGCCTGGTCGAACAGTTCCGGCGGCTTGCCGCCGAGCTGCATGCTGGGGAAGAGCTGGACCTTGATGCGGCCAGCGCTTTCCTTCTCGACCTTGGCAGCCCAGGGCGCGAGTGCGTTCGCCGGAATGGCCGCCTGCGCGGGCAGCATCTGGTGCACGCGCAGCGTGAAGTCGGCGGCCAGCGCCGGCTGCCATGCGAATGCGGCCAGCAAGCTGGCGCCGAGCAGGGTTTGTTTGATGAACTTCATGCGATGTCTCCTTCGTGTGAATGGGGATGGGTCAGGGGCGGGCGAGCTGTTGTTCAAGTTCATGCAGCACGCGGTAACACGGCAATACCTGGACCACGCTGGCATTGGGTTCGCGGCCATCGCGGATGGCGGCGAAGAACTCGCGGTCCTGCAGTTCGATGCCGTTCAGCGAGACGTCGACGGCTGAGACGTCGATCTTTTCCTCCTTGCCGTTGAAGAGGTCGTCGTAGCGTGCCAGGTAGGTGCCGGTGTTGCCGATGTAGCGGAAGAAGGTGCCCAGCGGGCCGTCGTTGTTGAAGCTCAGCGACAGCGTACAGATTGCGCCGTTCTCGGCTTTGAGCTGGATCGACATGTCCATCGCGATGCCGAGCTGCGGGTGGATCGGCCCCTGGATCGCATTGGCCTGCACCACCGGCGAGCCGCACTGGTAGGCGAACAAGTCGACCGTGTGCGCGGCGTGGTGCCATAGCAGGTGGTCGGTCCAGCTGCGCGCCTGGCCGAGCGCATTCATGTTGCTGCGGCGGAAGAAGTAGGTCTGCACGTCCATCTGCTGGATCGCGAACTCGCCAGCGGCGATCTTCTTGTTCACCCACTGGTGGCTGGGGTTGAAGCGCCGCGTGTGGCCGCACATCGCGACCAGCCCGGTCTGTTGCTGCAGATCGACCACGGCCTGGGCGTCGGTCAGAGAATCCGACAGCGGAATTTCCACCTGCACATGCTTGCCCGCCTGCAGACAGGCGATGGCCTGGGCGGCATGCATCTGCGTCGGCGTGCACAGGATGACGGCGTCGACCTCTGGCAGCGCCAGGCTGTCGGCCAGGTCGGTGCTGACATGCGCAATGCCGTACTTCGCCGCCACCTCGCGGGTCTTGTCCAGTTCGCGCCCGACCAGCGAAATCACCTCGACGCCGGCGATGTTCTTGATGCCGTCCAGGTGCTTGATGCCGAAGGCACCGGCACCGGCCAGCGCGACCTTGATGGGTTTTGTCATGGGTTTTCCAGGATCAGATGGCCGACCGCGGTGTTGCTGGCGGGCACATGGTAGAAGCGGTGGCGCACGGTGGGCGGCTTGTCGTCCATCGCGCCGCGGGCGATCAGCCACATCAC
>JAUYAJ010000540.1 GCA_030693565.1 Rubrivivax sp. | reverse complement strand
GTCTAGGCGTCGGCGAGGCGTGTAGCCGAGCCACACAACGAGCCGGTAACGACGAATGGCAGCCGAAATCTCCCCGGCCCTTCGGGTTGACCCCGAAAGGCCGGGGAGATTTCGGCTGCCATTCGTCGTTGCCGGCTCGTTGTGTGGCTCGGCTACACGCCTCGCCGACGCCTAGACTGGCAGCCGAACTCTCCCCGGCGCGGGCCCGACCCAAAGCCCGACAGCCTCCCAGGTCGGCGTAAAGTCGCGCCTCCGCCCTGCCTCGAATGACCCATGGACACCCCGATCGACCTGCGCTCCGACACCGTCACCCGCCCGACGCCGGCGATGCGCGCCGCGATGGCTTCTGCCGAGGTCGGCGACGACCAGTACGGCGAAGACCCGACGACGAACCGGCTGCAGCAGCGGATGGCTGAACTGCTGGGCAAGGAGGCGGCGCTGTGGCTGCCCTCGGGCACGATGGCCAACCAGGTCGCGCTGCGCGTGCTGGCGCGCCCGGGCGACGAGGTGATCACGCCGCGCGAGTCGCACGCCGCCTGGCACGAGACCGGCGGCGCCGCCGCCAACGCCGGCGTGCAGTTGCACGAAGTCGGCAGCGGCGGCGTCTTCACGCTGGCGCAGTTCGAAGCCGCGATCAAGCCGCGCGGCCTGCCGGTGTTCCCGCCGACCACGGTGGTGGAGATCGAGAACACCCACAACCGCGCCGGCGGCATCGTCGTGCCGCAGGACGAGGTCGAGCGCATCTGCGCCGCGGCGCGGGCCAAGGGCATTGCCAGCTTCCTCGACGGCGCCCGGCTCTGGAACGCAGCGGTCGCCAGTGGCCGCAGCGAAGCCGAGCTCGCAGCGCCTTTCGACCTCGTCGCGGTGGCCTTCTCCAAAGGCCTGGGCGCGCCAGCGGGTTCGCTGCTGGCCGGACGCCGCAAACTGATCAGCGCCGCCGACCGCCAGCGCCGCATGTTCGGCGGCGCGATGCGTCAGACCGGCATCCTGGCCGCCGCCGCGCTGCACGGCCTGGACCACCACCGCAGCCGGCTCGAACAGGACCACCAGCATGCACGCCAGTTGGCGGCGACGCTGGCGCACAGCGCCGCGGTGCAGATCGACCTGGCCACGGTGCAGACCAACATCGTCGTCTTTCACCTGCTGCCGACTGCGGTCGACGCCGCCACACTGGTGGCGCAGGCGCGCGAGCGCGGTGTGCTGCTGAATGCCTTTGCGGCGCGCACGGTGCGCGCGGTGACGCACCTGGACGTCGACGCTGCCCAGGTGCAGCGGGCCGGCGAGATCCTGCGCGAACTGCTCGGCTGACGCCCGTCGTCAGCGCATGCCGAGCTTGAAGGCGATCATCGCCCGCAGCTTGTTCGGCAGCACCGGCTTGATCAGCAAGTGGTAGTCGTGGCTGACGGCCTCGTCTTCATGGCCGCCCAGCGTGCTGCCGGTGATGAGGATGGCGGGCAGGCGCCGCTCGGGCCAGCGCGCGCGCAAGGCCACCAAGGCGTCGATGCCGGTGCGGCCTTGCGGCAACCGGTAGTCGACCAGCAGCAGGTCGGGCGCGGTGGCGGCAGGCGTCGCCAGCCAGTCCTGGACGGCGGCGACGGTGTCGAAGGCCAGCACGCTGGCGCCCCAGGCCTGCAGCAGCACGCTCAGGCCTTCGCGCACCGCCGCCTCGTCTTCGACGACGGCGATGCTGCGGCCTTGCAGCGTCAGCCCCAGTGGCGCCTTGGTGGGCGGACTGGCGGTGTCGACACTGCGCGGCATCTTGCCCGGCGCCAGCTCGACGGCAAACACGGTGCCACGGCCGCTGCGTGAACGCACCGACAGCGGCGCATCCATCAGCGCTGCGAGCCGCTTGACGATGGCCAGACCCAGCCCCAGGCCTTTGCGGTGATGGGCTTGCAGCGGCCGGTTGCTTTGCGCCTGGTAGAACTCGTCGAAGATGAGCGGCAGGCTGGCCTCGGAGATGCCGATGCCGGTGTCCCAGACTTGCAGCAGCAACTTGCCGGCGCGCGGCCGGCAGCTGACGAGCACGCCGCCATCTTCGGTGTAGCGGATCGCGTTGCTGACCAGGTTGCGCAAGATGCGCTCGACGAGCACCGGGTCGGCCAGCGCAACATGGGCACCGCCGCGCAGCGACAGCATCAAGCCCTTTTCGAACGCCATCGGCTCGAAGTGCAGACGCAGGCGGCCGAAGACGTCATGCAGGCGCAGCGGCACGGGCTGGACGTCGACGCCGCCGCTGTCGATGCGGGTGATGTCGAGCAGTTCGCTGAACAAGCCTTCGAGGGCGTCGACCGACTCGTTGATGCTGTTCACCAGCGCCGCCACCTCGGGGTCGTGGGCGCGCTGGCGCAAGGCCTCGGCGAACAAGCCCATCGCGTGCAGCGGCTGGCGCAGGTCGTGGCTGGCGGCGGCGAAAAACTGCGTCTTCGCGCGGCTGGCGGCTTCGGCGGCGCGGCGGGCTTCGTCGGCGGCGCGCTTTTCCACCCGCAGCTGCGCCGCCAGCGCGTCGGTGCGCGCCTTCAGCGTGATCGCCTGCCCGAGCGCGCTGCTGTAGGTGCGCGCCATCAGCACGGTGATGCCGAACAGCAGGGTCAGGATGCCCGCGAGCTGCCAATGCCAGGGCTGGGCGTCGTCGAGCGCAATGCGGCCGATCATCGGCACCAGCACCAGGCTGATGAAGGCCAGGAACATCTGCGGCTGGCGCGCCAGCAACTGCACCGAAGCCAGGCAGTAGGTGTAGACGATGAAGATCAGCGCGATCAGGTGGTAGGCCGTACCCAGGCCCCAGAACAGCCAGGCCGCCAGGCCCCACATCGCCGCCTGCGTCAGCACCAGCACGCGCCAGCTGCCGCGCCAGGCGAGCAAGGTGCCGTCGTCGGCCTCGGCGCTGCGCAGATAGCGCAGGTAATGCGCCAGCCGCACCAGCCACAGCAGCAGCGAGACGCCGACCCAGCCCAGCAGCAGCGCCGGCTCGGCCAGCGACCAGAAGCTCGCCGCCACCAGCAGCATGCCGACGATGTTGCCCGTCAGGATGGCCGGCGTCTGCTGGTAGAGCGCGCGCAAGTGGTCGAGCTGGGCGTCGGGCGCACTGGTCGGCTCGGCGTCGAGCCAGCCCGTCAGCAAGGCTTGCATGGTCAGCGCAGCGCCGGCTGACGGCGCAGGGCCAGGTGGGTCTGACCCTGGGCCATCTGGCTGACCGCCAGCACGGCCTGGGTGCGCGAGCTCACGCCCAGGCAGCGCAGCACCGCAGCCACATGATCCTTGACGGTTTCCACCGACAGATTCATGGCGCGCGCGATCAGCTTGTTGGGCAGGCCTTGCAGCAGCAGCGACAACACCTCGGCCTGGCGCGGCGTCAAGCCCAGGGCTTCGGGCGACAAGACCTGCTGGTGGGCTTCGGGCTGGGCAGCGAGCGCTGCGCTCGCCGTCGCTGGCGCCGCGTCGCTGGCCGGCGCCGAATCCAGTCCCAGCATCATCGGCGGCACGTAGAGGCCGCCCGACATGACCATGCGCAAAGCCTCGAACAGCGCCGCGTTCGAGGCCCGCTTGGGCACGAAGCCCATGGCGCCGAGGTCGATCGCGCGAATGACGTCGCTGGCGCGGTCCGACGCCGAGACCACGACCACCGGCAGCGCCGGGTAGGTGTTGCGCAGCTCGGCGAGGACGTCGAAGCCGTCGGCGTCGCCCAGCGCCAGGTCGAGCAGCACGAGGTCGTAGCTGTCGTCTTGCTGCAGCGCGGCGCGGGCGGCGGCGGCGCTGCCCACGCCGTTGACGCTGACGTCGTCGCCGAGGCCGACGATGACGCTTTGCAAGGCCGCCAGGATCAGCGGATGGTCGTCAACCAGCAGCACCTTCATCGAAGCCTCCCAGCCCTGCGTGGAGGCGATTGTGGTCGCCCGGTGCTGGCCCGGCATCCCCCCGAGGGGGGTGCTCGGGCGAGGGCCTCAGGTGTAGCGCCGCGACACCGACTGCGCAACGCAGACCGGCTTGGCCGTGCCCTCGCGCTCCATCGTCACTTCGACGGTCAACTGGGCGCCACCGTCCAGTGGCAGGTATTCCAGCAGCGTGAAATGGCCGCGCAACCGGCTGCCGACCGGCACCGGGGCCGGAAAGCGCACCTTGTTGAGGCCGTAGTTGACCGCCATGCGCACGTCGTCGACGGCAAAGCCGCGCTCGAACATCACCGGCAGCAGGCTCAAGGTGAGAAAGCCATGGGCGATCGGCGCCCCGAATGGGCCGGCCGCGGCGCGCACCGGGTCGACGTGGATCCACTGGTGGTCGCCGGTGGCCTGGGCAAAGAGGTCGATGCGCGACTGCTCGATCTCGACCCAGTCGCTGATGCCGATCTCCTGGCCGACTTGTTGCTGCAAGTCCTGCAGCCGGGCGAAGTGTTTCATCGCGCCGCCCAGGCCGCCAGCGGCTGCCATTGCTCGAGGTCGCGTTCGACCCGGCTCGGCGCCACGTCCCACAGCGTCAGCCCGCGTGCGGCCAGCTGGACGTAGTTCTGGGTGTCGCGCAACCAGGCCACCACCGGCACCGGCAGCGTCGCCAGGTACTGGTGCAGCTGTTCGTTGGCGATCGTGTGGTCGCGCACGCGCATGCCGACCAGTCCGAGTTCAAGCTGGGCGCCGCGCCGATGCGCCCGCAGCGTCTGCACGAAAGCATGGGTGGCCTGAATGTCGAACAAGCTGGGCTGCAGCGGGATGAGGACGCGGTCGGCGATGCGCAGCACCGCGTCCAGCCGCCCGCCGTGCAAACCGGCCGGGGTGTCGAGCACGACATGGGTCGTGCCCTTGGGTGGCCGCACGATGCGGTCCTGGTCGACCTCCCAGCCACGGATCAAGGGCAGCTGCGGCGGCCGCTGCGCCAGCCACTGCGCGGCCGAGTGCTGGCGGTCGGCATCGCCGAGCATCACCGCATGGCCAGCCGCCGCCAGACAACCTGCCAGGTTGGTGGCCAGGGTGCTCTTGCCGACGCCGCCTTTCGGGTTGGCGATCACGATCACGGGCATGCGGGCCTCCGGTGTGCTGGTTGGCCGCCATGTTAGCGGCGCCGCCGCCGGCCGCGAGCAGATTCATCTGCGGCCGCACCGTCAACTGGCCAGCCGGGCATCAGCGCAAACCATCCCAGAGCAGCTTGCTGCCGGTCAGCAGCATGCCGATGTGGAACAGGCGGTAGAAGAGCTGCTGCGAAACCCGCTTGACGAAGACCACGCCGAGCCAGATGCCCACTGGCGCTGCGGGCAGCAAGGCCAGCGAGGTCAGCATGTTGCGGCTGTCGATCAAGCCCAGCCAGGCATAGGGGATCCACTTGGCCAGGTTCACGGCGGCAAAGAAGACCGCCATCGTGGCCGCGAACACCACCGGTTTGAGGCGCAGCGGCAGCACGTAAAAGCCGATCGGCGGCGAGCCGGCGTGGGCGACGAAGCTGGTGAAGCCCGACACCGTGCCCAGGCCAAAGCCGAGCCAGCGCGGCGGCGGCGGTGCATCGGCGCGCGCCGGGAACAGCACCCGGATGGCCAGAAAGGTCAGCGTCATCGCACCGACCAGGCCGGCCACGGTGCGCGCCGACAACAAGCCGAACAGCAGCGCACCCACCACCACGCCGAGCACGCCGGCCGGCAGCAGCAGGCGGATCAGCGCGCGGTCGCGCTGGCGCACCAGCGCTGCCAGCCCCTGGGCGTCCATCACCAGCAGCAGCGGCAGCATGATGGCGGCGGCCTGCGGCACCGGCACCGCCAGCGCCATCAAAGGCACGCCCAGGGCGCCAAAGCCGGCGCCGAAGCCGCTCTTGGACAAGCCGATCAGCAGCACCGCCGGGATGGCAACGGCGTAGAACGCGGGATCGGTGATCACCCGCTCAGGCCAGCCGGCAGGCCTCGTTGAATGCCAGCCGCGGGCTGCGCGGCATCAGCTGGCTGGCATCACCATGGCCGAGCGTGCAGATGAAGTTGCTGCGCACCGCGCTGCCGGCCCAGAACGCGGCGTCCAGGCGCGCGGCGTCGAAGCCGCTCATCGGCCCGCAGTCCAGCCCCAGCGAACGCGCCGCCAGCATCAGGTAAGCGCCTTGCAGGCTCGAGTTTCGAAACGCGGTGGCTTCGATCAACGCTGGCTGGCCGGCGAACCAGCTGCGCGCGTCGGTGTGCGGGAACAGCTGCGGCAGCTTGTCGATGAAGTCCATGCACATGCCGATGATCACCGTCACCGGCGCCTGCTCGACCTTGGCGCGGTTGCCGGCCGAGACGCAGTCCATCAGCTGCTGGCGCGCCGCTGGCGTGCGCACGAAGACGAAGCGTGCCGGGCTGCTGTTGGCCGAGGTCGGGCCCCACTTGAGCAGTTCGTAGAGCGCGTGCAACTGGGTGTCGGGCACCGGGGTGGGCAGGTAGCCGTTCTGGCTGCGGGCTTGGGTGAACAGCTGTTCGGTGGTGACATTCATCGGGGCGAGGGGCGAAGTGCGGGCTTGGGGCGACAATTCTCCGATGTTCCAGCCTTCCCAGAACGACGTCCGCCGTTTCTTCTGCGCCGCCCATGCCCAGCAGCAGCTCGGGCTGGTGCTGGGCCCGATGGAGGCGATCGCGGCACGCTGGATCGCCGAGCACCCCGAATACCACCCCGATCTGGCCGACGAGAAAGCGGCACTGGACGCCGTCTACAGCGTCGAGGACGGCCGCACCAACCCCTTCCTGCACTTGTCGATGCACCTGACGATCGAAGAGCAGTGCAGCATCGACCAGCCCACCGGCATTCGCCAGGCCGTCAGCCTGCTGGCGGCGCGTTCGCTGGGGCTGGACTGCGGGCCGA
>JAUYAJ010000058.1 GCA_030693565.1 Rubrivivax sp. | reverse complement strand
GCCCAGCGCTTCGAGCACGTCGCGCTCGGGCGTGCCGCCGAGTTCGGCGCGCACCGCCGGCGTCAGCTCGGGGCCGCTGGCGGGCATCAACACCTGGGCGTCGAGGAAGGCGCGCAGGTCGGCATTGGCCGGGTCTTTGCGCAGCCAGGCCAGCGCCAGCCGGATGCGCCCGGCCGTGACCGCGGCCGCCGGCGGGAACAGCAGCGCCGACGACGGCCCGGTGGCTGCGGTGTCCAGCACCGGTTCGATGAGGTCGGCGCTGAGGGCGGCGGTGGCGTCCAGAAAGGCCACCAGCGGCGCCGCGCGCGCTGCGCCAGTTGCCAGCCAGGCTTGCTCGGCGATCAGCCGGCCGGCTTGCACCTTGGCGTCGGCGGCGCCGGCAAAGGTTGGCGTTGCCAGCAGCCGCGTGTACAGGCTGTTGGCGAAGGCCTGCGGATTGACGGCGCCGGTGAAGTGGGCGACGGTGATGCCGAAGCTGGACGCCCAGCGCGCCAGGAAAGGCACCTGGGCGGTGTGCGCCAGCGCGTTCAGGCGGCCGATGTCGACGCCGGCGCCGAAAGCCACACCCTCCAGCGCCAGGTTCACCATCACCAGCGTGCACTCGTCCCACCAGGGGTCGGTGGTCCCCGGGGCGGTCAGGCGCTTGCGCAGCAGCATCTCGGCGGCGACCGCGCCTTTGCCAGCGGCCACCTCGACGGCGGCGACCATCACCCCTTCGGGTTCGTGGCCGACCGGCACATAGGCCAGCGCCGAGCCGAACGCGGCCGAGTCGAAGGGGTAGTTGATCGTCAGGTTGCCGCTGGCGTCGCGCAGCGAGGTCGCGGCCGACAGGCCGACCGAGGCCCGCGCCGCGGTGACGAAACCGGGCTTGAGCCCGAGCGCCACGCCGCGCTGTTCGGTGAAGCTGCCCAGGCTGGGGTTGGCGGCGATGTGGCCGGGGATCGCTGCTGGCGCGGTGCCGGTTGGCACTGGGTTCGAACCCACCAGGCAGCCGGCGTAGACCAGGCGCGCGGTGTCCGCGTCCATGTGGGTCAGCAGCGCGTCGAGCAAGGCCTTGGAGTCGGCGTCGCCGGCGCCCAGGCGCAGGCTTTCGCTCGGGTAGCTGACATGGCCGTTGACGACCGTGGGCGCGCCGGTGCCGGTGAGCTCGACGCTGCGCGCGCTGCCATGGCCGGCAATCATCACCTGGCCGAGGCTGAACTTGCCGCTCTTGTCTTTCTGGCCATGGGCGGCCGTCAGCGCCGGCACCTGGGCGGTGACGGCGGCCAGCGAAGTCTGGCCTTCGAGCATCAGCACCAAGTGGGGCGAGTTCAGCACCAGGTCTTCGAACAAGGGCAGCGCCTGCTGGAAGGCCGCGGCGTCGTGGCCGGTGTACAGCAGCAGCTGAACCTGGCGCTTGCGCGAGACGTCGCCGAAGTTCTGCACCAGCCGGCTCAGCATCGGCGCGCCGAAACGGTGCAGGTTGCGCACCCGGCCCATCAGCGTCAGGAAGGGCAGGATGCCGCCGGGCGAGGTGACCAGGTCGAGCAGGCGCTGGAACTCGCTGCTCGCACCGGCGGCCACCGTGTGGCTGCCTTGCAGATGGGGCTGGAACAGGAACCAGTAGATCTGCAGCGCCGGCAACCAGCCATGGCTGTTGATGTCACGCAGCTGGGCTTCGCTGACGGTCAGCTCCAGCACAGCCGGCGGCAGCAAGGCTTCCAGGCCGAGCAAGGTGGTGCCGACGCTGATGCGCTCGGCCAGCGTGGCGTAAGTGGCGGGGCTGGCGATGGCGATCGTCTTGCTGGCGCCGTGGCAGGCGCGGCAGAAAGCGTCCAGCGCCGGCCAGTCGGCTGCGCCGACCGTGCGCAACTCCGCGAGCCGCAGGTCGGTGGCGCCGGCCAGCGTGGCCGGCACCCGGGTCGCGCGCAGCAGCAGGGCCCAGAGGTCGTCGCGCTCGGCGACGCTGAGCTTGGCGACGAACCAGTCGGCCTGTCCACGCGTATAGGCTTCGAAAGCGCCGAGCGTCAGGCCCCGGTTCGCCGGCGTGGCGTCGCCCAGGAGTTCGAGCGCGGTCTTGCGCGCGACCGGCGTCGGCGCCACCGGATGGCGCTGCACGCGCGTGGCCTGGCCGCCGGTTTGTGCGACATGGGCCAGTTCATGGGCGAGCAACTGGCGGCCCGGCGCGCTGTCCGGGTCATAGCGGCCGGGCGCGAAAGCGATGTCGTGGCCGAGCGCGAAGGCCGACGCGCCCAATTGCTGGGCCGCCGCGCCGGCGTTGGCGCCGCGGTGCAGGCGCACCCGTGCCACCTCAGGTCCGAAGCGCGGCCTGAAGCGATCTTGCAGCGCGCCGGACAGCGCCGTGCCACCGGTGGGGGCGGGCTCGACCGGGGCGGCGGTCGATGCGCCGACTGCGGGGGCCGCAGCGGCCGGCTCAGGTGGCGTCGCGTCTTCGTTCTGCACGGGCGTGGTTTGGGCGCCAGTCGGCACATCGGCTGTCGGCGGTGGATGGCTCCGCTCGTCGCGCAAAGCCGCATCGGCCGAACGATCGGCGTCGCGCTCGCGGGCCTCGCCTGGCTGGCTGATCTGATCGCTGCCGACCGCCTGAGCCCAGGCCGCCCAGCCGCCGGGGCGCGGCGGCGCGGGCGTCGGCACCTTCGCCGGCGCAGGCGCCGGGTGTTGGGTGGGCGGGGTGGTGGTCTTCACCGCGAATCAGGGGTTCAGTCGTCGCCCTCGGTCCAGCCTTGCGCCTTCAACTGCTCGCAGGCGCGGGCCAGCGCCATGCCTTCGGCGCTCGCGGGCTCGCTCCAGGGCGACCAGTGCACGGCGATGGTCAGCCGCAGTGCGCCGGCGTCGTTGCTCAGCGCCAGCGCGATCGGCGGCTGGTCTGGATAGGCGTCGACCGGGCCAGACGCCCAGGCGCCTTGGGCGTCGTGCTCGACCGCGGCCAATGCGACTTCGGTGCCGGCGCGCAGCAATGGCAGCGACTCGGCGTCGGCGCTCGCGAGCCGCGCCAGGCTGGCATCGACGCGCAGACTGTCCCAGCCGACGCTGGTACCGGTGGCGCATCCGGCACCGGTCAGCACGTCGACGACCCAATCGCGCAGCGTGGCGGCGTCCAGCGTTGGCGCCTGGCTGCAGGCAGCGCCGGCGAACAAGGCTGCGCCGTGCACGCCGGCGGGCAGCGCCGACCTGCGCAGATGGTGGAAAGCGAGCGCCGGCCGGGTGCCACCGATGGCGTAGCCGGTCTGCGGGTCGATGCATTGCAGGCTGAGGTTGGCCGCCAGCGGCTGCACAACGCCGGCCAGTGCCTGCAGCGCGGCGAGCGCATGCAACGCGAGCGCTGTGTCGTCGACGGCGTCGTCGTCGCCGGGCAGCCACGCGAAGTGGCGTTCGCGGCCGGGGAATTCGAGCAGGTGAGCGCGGGTCACG
>JAUYAJ010000050.1 GCA_030693565.1 Rubrivivax sp. | reverse complement strand
ACGCATTGCGGCTGGCGGCCGGCGAGGACCTGGTCGCGCAGGCGCTGGACTGGGCCGCGCCGCGGCTGGGCGAGCTGCCGCTGCTGGTCTACGCCACCGCGGCGCCGGCGGCCGTGCAGGCCGTGCAGCAACAGCTCGGCGCCGGTCGCGCCGGCGTGCTGGTGGAAGGCGCCCTGGCGCGCATCGCCAGCGGACTGGTGGCTTTGGGCGTGGGCCAGCTGGTGGTGGCCGGCGGCGAGACTTCGGGCGCATGCGTGCAGGCGCTGGGCATCACGCAGCTGCGCATCGGGCCGCAGATCGACCCTGGCGTGCCTTGGTGCCATGCCCAGGCACCGGGGCTGCACCTGGCGCTGAAGTCGGGCAACTTCGGCGGCACCGACTTCTTCCACCGCGCTTTCGAGTTGCTGTGAGCAGCGACGCCGCCCAGCGCGAAGAGATCTGCCGCGTCGGCCGCTCGCTCTACGAGCGCGGCTATGTGCATGCCAGCGCCGGCAACATCAGCGTCCGGCTCGACGACGGCTTTCTGATCACGCCCACCGACGCCTGTTTGGGCACGCTGGACCCGGCTGCGCTGGCGCGTGTCGACGCGGCCGGCCAGCAGACCGGGGGCGACCGCGCCAGCAAGACGCTGGCGCTGCACCGGCGCATTTACGCCAGCGCACCGGCAGCGCGCAGCGTGATCCACACCCACAGCACCCACCTGGTGGCGCTGACGCTGCAACAGCCGGGGCCGGCCGACGACTTGCTGCCGCCGATCACGCCTTACTTCGTCATGAAGGTCGGCCATGTGCCCTTGATTCCCTACCACCGGCCGGGCGACCCGGCGGTGGCGGAGCTCGTCGCCCAGCGCATCGAAGCGATGGCCGCGCGCGGCACGCCGATCCGCGCGGTGATGCTGGCGCGGCTGGGGCCGAACGTCTGGCACGACAGCCCGGCGGGTGCCAGCGCGGTGCTCGAGGAACTGGAAGAGACGGCGCGGCTGTGGCTGCTGCAACAGCCGCGGCCGGCGCCGCTGAGCGAGGCGCAGATCGACGAATTGCGGCGCCAGTTCGGTGCGGTTTGGTAAAGCACAGGAGCAATCTCGAGATGACACGCACCCCCCCTGGAACGGCCTTGGTCACCGGCGCCAGCGTCGGCATCGGCGAAGCGATCACGCGCGCGCTGGTGGCTGACGGCTGGCGCGTTGTCGCTGCGGCGCGGCGCGGCGACCGGCTCGACGCACTGGCCGCCGAGCTTGGCCCTGCGGTGCTGCCCTGGGTGCTCGACGTCGGCGACCGCGCCGCGGTGGCGGCGCTTCCCGCGGCCTTGCCGGCGGCTTTCGCCGAGGTCGACCTGCTGGTCAACAACGCCGGCCTGGCGCTGGGCCGCGAGCCGGCTCAGCGCGCCGAGCTCGATGACTGGGAAACCATGGTCCAGGCCAACATCAGCGGCTTGCTGCGCTGCACGCACGCGCTGCTGCCCGGCATGGTGGCGCGCCGGCGCGGCCATGTGATCCACATCGGCTCGGTCGCCGGCCATCTGCCCTACCCGGGCGGCAACGTCTACGGCGCCAGCAAGGCTTTTGTGCACCAGCTGACGATGGGCATGAAGGCCGATCTGGTGGGCACTGGCGTGCGCGTCACCGTGGTCGAACCCGGCATGGTGGCGGGCAGCGAGTTTTCGCTGGTGCGCTTCAAGGGCGACGTCGCACGCGCCCAGGCCCAGTACGCCGGCGCGCAGGCGATGGCGCCGGGCGACATCGCCAACGCCGTGCTCTGGGTGGCGACGCAGCCGCCGCATGTCAACGTCAGCGTGTTGCAGCTGATGCCGGTGGACCAGGGGCCGGGGCCGATCGTGCTGCACCGGGGCTGAAGGGGCGCCGGCTGCGGCGCATCGGGTTTCAGTCGCCCGGCGGCGGCGCCGCTTCGACCAGCAGCCGGTAGCCGATGCCGGTCTCGGTGATCAGGAACTGCGGCTTGGACGGTTCGAGCTCAAGCTTTTGCCGCAGCTGGCGCACATAGATGCGCAGGTAATGGCTTTGTTCGGCATGGGCTGGACCCCAGACCTCGCGCAGCAGCTGGCGCGCCGTCACCACCCGGCCGGCGTGGCGGGCCAGCACTTCCAGCAGCCGCCACTGCGTGGCTGTCAGTCGCACGCGCTCACCGCTGCGCAGCACGGTCTTGGCGGCCAGGTCGATCAGCACCGGGCCCAGCACCAGACGGGCGTCGCCGCCCTGCGAGGTCTGCGCCGCATGGCGCAGCGCCACCCGCAGCCGGGCGTGCAGTTCGGCCACGCCGAAGGGCTTGGCGACGAAGTCGTCGGCGCCGGCGTCCAGCGCTTCGACTTTCTGCGACTCCATCGAGCGTGCCGACAAGACGATCACCGGCCGCTGGGTCCAGACGCGCAGGCGCCGGATCAGCGCCGTGCCGTCACCGTCGGGCAGGCCGAGGTCGACCAGGAAGAGGTCGATGCGGCGGTTGCCGGCCAGCGTTTCGCCTTCGCGCGCGCCGGCCGCTTCGTGGACGATGTAACCCTCGGCTTCGAGCGTCGTGCGCAGCAGCTGGCGGATCGGCGCCTCGTCTTCGATGACGAGGACTTGCGCCGGTCCGGCACGGTCCGCGCTCATTCCGCTTCCACCATCCGCGTCGACGAATCGTCGGGTTGCGGCAGCCGCATCTCGAAGCACGCACCGCCCTGGTTGCTGGCGCTGATGCTGCCGCCATGCAGTTCGGCGACGGCGGCGCAGATCGCCAGCCCCAGGCCGGTGCCGTGCGAGCGCGGTTCCGGCCAGCCGCGGAAAAACTTCTTGAACAGCTCGCGCTCCTGGCCGGCCGGAAATCCCGGGCCTTCGTCCTGCACCACCAGCGTCCAATGGCCGGCTTGGACCTGCACGCCGACATGAATGGCGGCGCCGGCTGGCGTGTGGCGCACTGCGTTGTCGAGCAGGTTGACGAGCGCCTGGCCGAGCAGGCGCGCATCGCACCAGACGACCGCGTCGGCGTCGATGTCGGTGCTGATGCGGCGCCCGTCCAGGCGCTGGCCGAGTGCGGCGCGTGCCTCGTCGAGCAACTCGTCGGCCGGGCACCACTCGGGGCTCGGGCGCACCGCGCCTTCTTCCATCCGCGTCAGGTCGAGCAGGTCGCTGGTCAGCGCGTGCATGCGCTGGGCTTCGTGCAGCACGCCGCGCAGCAACGCGTCGCGCTGCGCGGCGTCGATCGCATGGCCTTGTTCGAGCAGGCTGGTGGCCGAGCCGACGATGGTGGTCAGCGGCGTGCGGAAGTCGTGCGAAATGCCGGCCAGCAAGGTGCTGCGCAGCCGCTCGCGTTCGGCCTCGACGGCGGCGCTGGCGCTGCGCTGCTCGAACAGCGCGCGCTCCAGCGCCACAGCAGCCTGGTGGGCGATGGCGTCGAGCAGGTCACGGTCTTCGGCGTTGTCCGGCGCGCCGGCCGCCAGTTGCACGGCCAGCACGCCCAACCGGCCCTCCGTGGCCTGCAGCGGCACGCAGTGCCAGCCCGCCGGCGCGGGCAGCTCAGCGCTGTCGCCGTGCAGCAGCCGGGCCTGGGC
>JAUYAJ010000027.1 GCA_030693565.1 Rubrivivax sp. | reverse complement strand
TTGCCGCTGGCCGCTGCCGCGCCGCGCCCGGCGCCGCCGGTGACGCTGCTGGTGGCCGCGTCGGACCGGATGGCGGTGGACTTCCTCTATCCGGCCATTCGGGCCGTGCTGCAGCAGCGGCCGGGCCAGGTCCGGCTGGTGGTCGTGGGTCCGCCGGGTGAAGCCTTTCGGGCCCAGGGCCTGCCCTTCAGCGCCCAGGGCTTGTTGCCGCGGGCCGAGTTCCTCGCCATGGCGCAGGCCTTGCCGGGGGCGCTGGCGGTGATTCCGCTCGACGACTCGATGTTCAGCGGCTGCAAGAGCGCGATCAAGTTTTTCGACTATGCCCAGGCCGGCGTGCCGGTGCTGTGTTCGCGCGTCAGCCCTTATGCCGAGGTCGTTGACGACGGCCGCACCGGCGCCCTGGTGGCCAACACCGCGGTGGCTTGGACCGCCGCCTTGCTGGCGGCGGTGGACGACCCGGCCTGGCGCGCTGGCGTGGCGGCGGCGGCCCAGGCCGACGTGCGGCGGCGCTTCAGCCTCGAGCAGACCGTCGACGCCTGGCAGGCCTTGCTGACAGCGTTGCCGACCCGCGGAGCCCGCCGCAGGGCTGGCTGGCGCGACGCCATCGATGCCATGCTGGAACCGCTGGCGCTGTGGCTGCGCCGCTTCAACCGCGACCGGCTGGCGCGGCGGGCGCGGCGCCGCCGCTGAGCGCGGCGCATCACGCGGCCAGCGCGGCCGGCACGCGTTCGGCCAGGAAGTCGTAGACGGCGCGGATGCGCGCGCTGCTGCGGATCTCGCGGTGCACCGTCAGCCAGATCGGCAGCCGCGGCAAGCCCAGCATGGGCAGCAGCGTCGACACCGCGGGGTCGGTGCGGACGACGAAGTCGGCGATGAAGCCGACGCCCAGCCCGGCGCGCACCGCCGCCCATTGGGCGAGCAAGTCGTCGCTGCGCAGGCCGAAGCGGATGCGCTCGGGCGCCAAGCCCATCGCGATCGCGCCGCGCTCGATGTCGTCGTTGCGGTCGCCGCCGATCAAGTCGTGGTCGGCCAGATCCTGCGGCCGCGCCGGCGTGCCGCGGCGCTGCAGGTAGTCGGCATGGGCGCAGGCGCTGATCGACACCTGGCCGATGCGCCGGGTCGACAGCGAGGCCTGATCGGGCTGGACCATGCGCAGCGCGATGTCGGCTTCGCGGCGCAGCAGGTTGCTGACGCTGTTGGCCGCCACCAGGCTGACCTCGATCTGCGGCAACGCCAGCCGCATCTGCGCCAGCAGCGGCGGCAGCAGCACGCAGGCCACCGGCTGGCTGGCGGTCAGGCGCACGGGGCCATGCTGCTCGCTGTCGCTGCCCTGGGCCAGGCGCCACAGGCGCTGGGCGCCGCCGTCCATCTGGCGCGCCGCCTCGACCAGCGCCAGCGCACGCGGCGTCGCCACCAGGCCGCGGCCGCTGCGCTCGAACAGCACCAGGCCGAGCTGCGCTTCGAGCTCATCGATGTGCCGGCCCAGCGTCGGTTGACTGGTCCCGGTGGCGCGCGCTGCCGCCAGCAGGCTGCCATGTTCGACCGCCGCCAGGAACGAGCGCACGAGCGTCCAGTTGAACGGTTTTGTATTCACAAGTGCATAACAAGTGTCAACATTTGTGGATTGTGCGACGGCCTTGGCCTGCCCACAATGGGATTGACACCGGAGAGGCCTCGAGATGAACAGACGAAACACATTGCGCGTCATCGGCGGCGCCGCCATCAGCGCGGCGACGCTGGGCGGCGCGGGCTGCTCGGCCGAGCTGCCGCCGCAAGCCCTGGTGGCCTGGCAAGGGCCGGGCGACGAGCCCGACCTGCGGCGCTGGCTGCTGGCCCATGCCATCCTGGCGCCGCATTCGCACAACCTGCAGTCGTGGTTGATCGATCTGGCCGAGCCCGGCGTGATCACGCTGGGCATGGATTTGCAGCGCCTGCTGCCGCAGACCGACCCGCTGTCGCGCCAGCTGGTGATCAGCCAGGGCACCTTCATCGAAGTGCTGGTGATGGCGGCTCGGCAGCGTGGCTTGCGGGCGCTGGTGACGCCGTTTCCCGACGGCGCCTTCGGGCCGCAGGGGCCGGACACGCGGCCGGTGGCGCGCGTGCAACTGGTGGCCGATGCCGGCCTGGCGCCCGACCCGCTGTTCGCCCAGCTGCTGCGCCGCCACACCAACCGCGCCGACTACGCGCCGCGGGCGCCGGACGCGCAGGCGCTGGCGGCCATTCGGGCCAGCGTGCAGGGCTTGCCGGTGCAGGTCGGCTTCAGCGATCCGGCGCGCGCCGACGCGATCCAGGTCCAGCGCCAGATCGCGATGGCGGCCTGGCGCACCGAGCTGGTGACGCCGCGCACGCTGCTCGAGTCGTACAAGGTCTTGCGCGTCGGGCCTGACGAGATCGCCCGCCACCGCGACGGCCTGAGCCTGAACGATCCGCTGGTGCGCCTGCTCACCGCCGTCGGCTTGTTCGACCGCAGCCAGGCGTCGGCGCCGGACAGCGCGGCCATCCGGGGTCAGCTCGAACGCTTCAACGCCAGCATCGCCGCCACGCCGGCCTTCTTCTGGCTGCTGACGGCCGACAACCAGCGCACGACCCAGCTGGCGGCGGGCCGCGCCTATGTGCGCGCCCAGCTCGCCGCCACCGCCCACGGCTTGTCCATGCACCCGCTCTCGCAGGCTTTGCAGGAGTACCCCGAACAGGCGCCGCATTTCACCGCCATTCATCAGGCGCTGGGGGCAACCGGCGCGCAGCAGACGGTGCAGATGTGGGCCCGGCTGGGCTATGGCCCGGCGGCGACGCCGTCACCGCGGCGCGGTGTCGCCGCCCACCTGCAGCCAGCGGCTTGAAACCAGCGCGGCAGGTTCGCGGCGCGTCAGCCGGCTGGCGTGCCGCGGCTTAGCAAGACTTCGCGTTCAGTGCTGTCGATCCAGCGCCACTGGCCGGGCTGCAGCTGGGCGTCTATCGTCAGCTCGCCCATGCGGCTGCGGTGCAGCGTTTCGACGCGGTTGCCCACCGCCGCCAGCATGCGCTTGACCTGGTGGTACTTGCCTTCCGTCAGCGTCAGCTGCAGCGCGTGTTCGCCGCTGCGCTCGCAGGCGGCGGCGCGCACCGGCAGCGGGTCGTCGTCGAGCACGACACCGGTGCGCAAGCTCGCCAGCTGCTCGTCGGTGATCGGGTGCTTGACGCCGACCTCGTAGACCTTGGGCACATGGTGCTTGGGCGAGGTCAGCTTGTGGATCAAGCCGCCGTCGTCGGTCAGCAGCAGCAGCCCGGTGGTGTCTTCGTCGAGCCGGCCGACCGGCTGCAGCCCGCGTGTGCGCAGCGGCGGCGGCAGCAGGCTGAGCACGCTGGGGTGGTGGCGAGGCTTTTGCGAACATTCGTAGCCGCTGGGCTTGTTGAGCAGCACCAGCGCCTTGGCGTGGAACGGCCAGGCCCGGCCCTGGACTTCGAACACCAGGCCTTCGGCGTCGAACTCGGCATGCGGGTCGTCGACCACTTCGCCAGCCACGCGCACCAGTCCGGCGCCGATCAGGCCGGCGCAGTCGCGCCGGCTGCCAAAACCTTGCGAGAAGAGGACTTGCGCCAGCCGCATCGGTGTCAGCGGCACTCGCCGGCCCAGTCGCGCAGCCGGCGGTAGAGCAGGCCGCGCGACACGCCCAGGCTGCGCGCGGTGCGCGAGATGTTGCCCTGGTGCTCGGCCAGGCTGGCCTCGATGACGCTGCGTGTGTGCTGGCCCAGGGTTGCTGGCGACTCGGTCGCCGCCGCTGGCGCGGGTGTCGGTGCCGGCATGGGCGCCACCACCGGCGCTGCAGGTGCCAGCGCCACCGGCGTCAGCCGGTGGGCGCCATCGTCGGCTTGCAACTGGGCGCGCAGCCAGACCGTCAAGCCGTTGGGCAGGCGCACGGCGCGCGCCGCCGGGTTCAGCGTCACCGACAGCAACTCGGCCAGCGGGGTACCGAACAAGGCCTCGGCGTCGAGCGCGGCGACGCCGGCGCGCGACAAGCCGAGCAACTGGCGCGCGCTGCCGTTGGTCCAGGCGATGCGGCCGTCGCTGCCGACGCCGGCGAGCGCCGCCAGCGGCGAGCCCAGCAGCGTCGGGCAGGCCTGGAACTGCAGCACCAGCTGTTCCTGCGCGACTGATTGCAGCAGCCGGTTCTCGATCGCGGTGGCGTAGACGCCGACCAGGGCGGCGGCGTCGAAGCCGAAGGCGCGCGACTCGACGGTCAGGTCGAGCACGCCGGCGAGCTGGCCGCGCTGGTCGTGGATGGGCGCCGCGGCGCAGCTCAGCATGCGGATGCAGTCGAAGAAATGCTCGGCGCCGAGCACGGTGATCGCGCTGCCGGTCTTGGCCACCACCGCCAGCGCATTGGTGCCGCTGGTGGCCTCGCCGAGGTCGACGCCGACGCGCCCGACCACCGGCAGCACGCGGTCGGCATTGCCGGGCAGGGCGCTGGCGTGGACGACGACGCCGTCGCCGTCGGTGAGGATGACGCGCACGGCGGTGCCGCTGAGCGCGGCTTCGAGGCTTGCGATGTCGGCGCTGGCAGCGCTGAGCAAGGTCTGGTTGCGGGCCAGCGTGGCGCGCAGCCGGGCCCGGGTGACGGGGTCGAAAGCCACCGCCTCGCCCGGGCGGCGCTGGGCGCCGACGCAGCGTGCCCACGACTGGATGACGGCTTCGCCGACCAGACCGGTGGGCCGCAGGCCTTGCTCGAAGAAGCGCTCACGCGCCAGGCCGGTGCGCTGCTCGGGCCGGGCGAAGAAGGGCTGTGGCGGCAGCGCCGGCGCTTGCCGAGGGTTGAGCGAGAGGGCCGGCGTCATGGGGTGGGGCGGGCGAGCACGAAGGGTGGCCGATTGTGGCATCGGCGGGCAGTGCCCCGGTGGCAATCAGCGGGCCGGCCGGTCGCGCCAGGCCGGCCGCCAGGTGTTGGAGGCCGGCCGCAGCGCGGTCGACCCGGCAGTCGCGCTGCGATGGGTGCTGATCCTGCGCGGCACCGCCGGCACAGGTTTGCGCTGCGGCCACAACATGGGATCTTTGTCTTTTGGGACCGATCCGCCCGCCCGAGCAGACCAGCCGTTCGGCCGCGGCCGGGCTGGCAGCCCAAGCCACCGCCGTGCGCGCTGCCATGGCCCGCTTGAACTTCGGCAGAAGGCCCGGCGCCTTTGCGTTCTGGTGACTCAGGGCGACACCAGGTAGACGGTCTTCAGGCCCATGGTGTGCAAGCGGTCGGCCACTTGTGCCGCCGTGCGCAGATCGTCGCCCGCGACGAAGAACGGCGCTTCGTCGTCCAGGTTCTTGGCCGCCTGAACGCCAAAGGCAAGCTGCATGGCCAGTTCGCTGTTGTCGCCGCTGCAGCAGTCCACCTGCACCCAGACCACATCGCCGCGCAGTCGGGCTTCGGCCAGATCCGCATCGGCGCGGCGCAGGTACAGGCCGCGGCGCGTGCGCATCGAAGGGTCGGCTGGCATGGCCCGTGGGTTGCTGGCCGGCGCGGCCGTGTCAAGGGCGGGCAATGCGGCCGCCTGCGCGGTCTCGGTGGCCGTGGCGGGCAGCGCTGCCGCCGCCAGTGTGGGTGGGGCCGCCGGTTCGCCGCCGCCGCAAGCGGCCATCAACGCGGTCAGGCCCAAGGCAACGAGAGCGGCGAACCAGACCAGGGGCTGGCGATGTTCGTGACGGTGACGCATATTCCTATCCTTGGGGCCTGTGCCCACTGCCCGGCGCCGAAGGTCGCCGGCTGCAGGGGGCCCCGGCGCCACTGTCACGCGGCGCAGCAACGCCGTCTTTAAGCGCCCTAAAGCGTTCTAAAGGCCGGGCTCAGGTGCGCGAACGCAGAACTACATTGCGTCTGACCATGCCCCAGATCCGTCGTTTCGGCCGCTTCGAACTGCGCATCCAGGAACGCCTGCTGCTGGACGACGGCCAACCGCGGCCGCTGGGCGCACGCGCCCTGGACGTGTTGATCGCGCTGGTCGAAGGCGGCGGCGCGCTGGTCAGCAAGGAACAACTGCTGCAGCGCGCCTGGCCAGGTCTGGTGGTCGAGGAGGCGAATGTGCATGTCCAGGTCTCGCACTTGCGCAAGCTGCTGGGCCCGCGGGCTATCGCCACGGTGGCGCCGCTGGGCTACCGCTTCGCCATGCCAGGCGACTTCGCGCCGGGTCAGCTCACGCCGAACAACCTGCCCGCCGAGCGCACCCGCTTCATCGGCCGCGAAGCGCCTTTGGACGACGCCGCGCAGCGCCTGGGGCAGGCCCGCTTGCTGACGCTTGCGGGCATCGGCGGCAGTGGCAAGACCCGCCTGGCCTTGCGCCTGGCCGCCGAGTTGCAGGCGCGCTTTCCCGACGGCGTGTGGTTTGTCGACCTGGCCGCGCTGGAAGACGGCGCCCAGGTGGCGCTGGCGCTGGCACGCGCCTTGGGGCTGGCGCAGGCCGTCGACACCCGGACCCTGGATCTGCTGGCGGCGCGCGTGCATGGCAGCACCATGCTGGTCGTGCTGGACAACTGCGAGCACCTGCTGGACGCCGTGGCCGAACTGGTCTCGACGCTGCTCGCGGCCGCGGCCGAGCTGCGCGTGCTGGCCACCAGCCGCGAAGCACTGGGCCTGGCCGGCGAAAACGTGATGCCGGTGCGCCCGCTGAGCTTGCCGCCCAGCGGCGCAGCGCCTTGCGCGGTGGCCCGGG
This sequence comes from Rubrivivax sp., assembly GCA_030693565.1. Lineage (GTDB taxonomy): Bacteria > Pseudomonadota > Gammaproteobacteria > Burkholderiales > Burkholderiaceae_C > Rubrivivax. Next base: position 2,246 of record JAUYAJ010000027.1, on the reverse strand, counting down.
CCGAGGCCGTGCGCCTGTTCGTCGAACGTGCGTGCGAGGCCCTGCCCGGTTTCACGGCCGATGGCGAGTCGCTGGCCACGGCGGCGGCCATCTGTCGCCGCGTCGACGGCATTCCGCTGGCCATCGAGCTGGCGGCCGCGCAGCTGCGCGTGCTGGGCGCGGCGCAGATCCTGGGCCTGCTTGAAGAACGTTTCCAGCTGCTGGTGGGCAGCCGCCGTTCGTTGCCGCGCCAGCAGACGCTGGCCGCCGTGGTGCGCTGGAGCTGGGACCGGCTGGAGCAATTCGAGCAGCGCCTGCTGTGCGCCTTGGCCATCTGCAGCGGCGGCTGCGACCTGGCCGCCGCGGCCGCGTTGCACGGCGGCGCCGCGGCACCGGTGGCCCTGGTCGAAGGGCTCGGCCGGCTGGCGGCGCTGACGCTGCTGCAGGTCGAACGCCCCAAGGTCGCGGACGCCGGACAGGACAGCACGCGCTACACGATGCTGGAAACGGTGCGCCAGTTCGTGCTCGAGCAGCTGCATGGCAGCGGCCAGGCCGCGCCCTTGCGCGACCGCCACCGCGACCACTTCCTGGCCTTGGCCGAGGCCGAAGAGCGCCACTTGATGCAGACCCAGGACCCCGGCCGCGTCATCGAGCATCTCGACGCCGAGCGCGACAACCTGCTGCAGGCGCTGGCCTGGTGCCGCCAGGTCGGCGACAGCCGCAGCGAGCTGCGCCTGATCGTCGCCCTGCGCCATTACTGGGGCGCGCGTGGCCTGCTGCCGCTGGGCCATGAACTGAGCCTGGCGGCGCTGGCGCGCGCCCCGGGCTCACCGCCCAGTCTTGAGCATTGCGGTGCCTTGGCCGCCGCCGTGCAACTGGCGCAATGGATGGGTCGCCACGAAGAATCCCAAGGCCTGGTCGAACAGCAGTTGGCGCAAGCGCGTGCCCTGGGCGACGACGAATGGCTGGGCGCCGGCCTGCACCTGCAAGGTGAATTGCAATGCGCCCGCGGCGAGCTCGAAGCCGCCACCAGCAGCCTGCGCGACGCCTGCGACGCATCGCGCCGTTGCGGTGATCTCCGCCGGCTGGGCAACGCCCTGGGTGGCCTGGCCAAAGTGGCACGGCTGGCCGGGCGCGTGGACGAAGCCTGGCAGGGTTGTCTGGACCAGCTGACGCTTCGGCGCAGCCAGTCGAACCGCTACGGCATTGGCGTGGCGGTGCTGAACTGCGCGTCGATGGCCGTCGAACGCGGACAGGCCGATGCGGCGCGCCCCTACTTGGCCGAAGGCTTGCAGATCGGGCAGCAGGTCTGCTCGCGCCACCTCACGCAAGCCGTGGTCACCATGGCTTCCGAGTGGGCTGCGCTGCGCGGCGATACGGCCCTGGGTGTGCGGCTGAGCGCCGGCGACCAGGCCCAGCGCCGCCTGCTGCAGATGCCCTTGGATGCCGACGGTGCGCGCGATCAGGCCACCCGACTCGAAGACGCCCATCGCACGCTGGGGCCTGCCGCCTGCGCGGCCGAGTCCGATGCCGGCATCGCCGCGACGCATGACGAGGTGCTGGCCTGGGTGGCCTCGGCCGTGGGCCTGCCGGCCGTGGCCGGTGCGGCCGCGAAGTGATCGACAGCCCTCGGACCGAGCGCGCCGGCGAGTCCGCCGCAGCGCCGCCACCGGGACGGTTCAAGAAGGCGCTGTTCCGGGCGACGGCGACGGGCTGCGCTAGTGTGGTGTTGCACGCTGTGAGGCACTTAAGAAAACCGATGGATTTGGTCCTGTGGCTAGGCGCAAACCGGAGCGATACCCCGCGGTATCGCGAGGATTTGTAACGACGCCACGGGGCCAAAGACGCGGTTTTATGTGCCGAATAGCGTGCAACACCACACTAGCGTCCGGGCAGGTCGCGCGCTGCCGGGATGTCCGGGCTGACCAGGCCTTGTGCCTGGCGCACCGCGTTGAGCACGGCGCGCGCCGTCACCTCGGCGGCGAGCACGCCCAGCACCGTCATCTCGCCGGTGCGGCCGCTGGCGCCGGTGGCCAATGCGAACAAGGTGTCGCCGTCGACCATGGTGTGCACCGGGTGGATGGTGCGCGCCAGGCCGTCGTGCGCCATCGTCGCCAGCTTGCTTGCCTGGCTCTTGGTCAGCACGGCGTCGGTGGCGATGACGCCGATGGTGGTGGCCATGCCGGCGATCGCGCGCGCCGGCAGTTCACCGCCGGCAATGGCCTGCGTGCTGGCGCGCGGCCGGCCGTCGGCGCCGCGGGTGCCGG
>JAUYAJ010000022.1 GCA_030693565.1 Rubrivivax sp. | reverse complement strand
CCCAGAGGGCGTCGCGGGCGTCGGCCTCGGCACTTGCATCACGCTGCAGCAGCACGCGCTCGCCCCAGGCGCCGCGCAGCAGCGGCGCCGGCACGGCCTTGCTGCTGAGCACGCGCTCGGGCGCCGGCATCTGCCAGCGCTGGCCGGCGTCGGTGCGGTAGGTCCAGTCGACCTGGGCCACGGTGAGCGCGGCGCTTCGGGGGCCGAAACCGGCCATGGCGCGCAAGCCGAGCAAGCCGTCGCCTCGGCTCAGGGTCTGCAAGGTCAGCCGCGGCTGGAAATGGCCTGGCGTGGTGGCCTCGGCGGGGTCCGGGCGGCGGCTGGGCGGGCGGGCAAGGAGCATGGATGGATTCTGCGGCCTGGCCCGGCCGGCGAGCGGGGACGCCCCCGCTCGGTCACGATCACTGTGCAGCGACGCCGCCCTCGATCTGCAGCGCTGCGTTGCCGGCACGGCCGCGCTTGGCTTTGGCCTTGGGTGCCTTGGTCGCTTTGACAGCCTTGACGGTCTTGGCGGCCTTGACCGGCTTGGCGGTCTTGCGCGCCGGCTTGGCGGCTTCAGGCGCGGGGGCAGCGGTGGGGGCGTCGATCAGGAAAGCGTTGCGGTCGGCGACGCCGCGGATCCAGTTCGGCGGCTTGCCGCGGCCGGTCCAGGTCTTCTGGCTCGCCGGGTCGCGGTACTTGGCTGCACCAACGGTGAACTTGCCGGCTTTGGCAGTGGCGCCGCGCTTGCTGCGGGCCGGTGCGGCGCCGCGGGTCAGTCCGAGGTCGGCGGCCGTCAGGTTGTACTGGGCAATCGTCTTCTTGAGCTGGGCGACAACGGCGGACAATTCGCGTTGCAACAGGGTTTCAGCTTCCTTCTCCAACGCCGCAATCTTGGACTTGATATCTTGATAGGTCTTCATGGGTTTCCTTATTGAATGGCGCCGCAATGAACCGGGGATTCCGGTTGCATTGGTGATGCGGATGCCACCGGCATATTCTGCCAGTTTTGTGAATGTGCGTTGATGAGTTCTGATTGGCCATCCGCGCAAGCCGTCATTCATGACCCGTGAATCTGCTGTAGCGTCCGCCATTCGTCGCTGAGGCCAAACGTCGGCGCAGCGACAATCCGCTTCTCTGTCATGCGGCCCAAGGCCGCCGAAAGCTCGCCATGGATTTGTCGCGATTCCCCCGCCGCCGCTACACCGCTGGTGCCACACCGCTGGAGCCGATGCCGCGTTTTTCACAGGCGCTGGGCGGGCCCGAGATCTGGATCAAGCGCGACGACTTGCTGGGTTTGGCCCCCGGAGGCAACAAGACGCGCAAGCTCGAATTCCTGGTCGCCGACGCGCTCGCCCAAGGCGCTGACACCTTGGTCACTTGCGGCGCGCCGCAGTCCAACCATTGCCGAATCACCTTGTCAGCGGCGGTCAAGGAAGGGCTGAAGTGCCGATTCGTCATCGAAGAGCGGATCCCCGGCAGTTACGACGACGAGGCCAGCGGTAATCACTTTCTTTACCGCCTGCTCGGTGTCGAGGCCTTGACCGTGGTACCCGCCGGCACCGACATGGCGGCGGCGATGCAGCAAGTGGCTAACGAGTTGGAGGCCGCCGGCCGCAAGGCCTATGTCATTCCCGGCGGCGGCTCGAATGCGCTGGGCGGACTGGGTTATGTGGTCTGCGCCCAGGAATTGCAGCAGCAGTTCTACGAGCAAGGTGTGCGCTTCGACCACGTGGTGGTCGGCTCGGGCAGTTCGGGTACCCATGGCGGACTGCTGGCGGGTTTCCTGGGTAATCGCATCGACATTCCCATCACCGGCATCGGCGTCAGTCGCGACCCGGCTGACCAGGACCCGCTGGTGCATCGCGAAGCCCAGGCGGTGGCCGACTTGCTGGGGCTGTCCATGACGGTGGCGCGCGAATCGGTGGTCAGCGTCGGCGGCTACTGGCAGCCCAAGTATTCGCTGCCGAACGCGCGCATGGTCGAGGCGGTGCAGATGCTGGCGCGCACTGAAGCGATCTTGCTCGACCCGGTCTACACCGGCAAGGTGATGGCCGGGCTGATCGGGCTGGTGCGCCAGGGGCATTTCAAGGCCGGCCAGCGGGTGCTGTTCCTGCACACCGGGGGGGCCTCGGCATTGCACGCCTGCGAGCCGACGCTGCTGGGCCGGGTGGCGGTGCCGGACTGAAGCGGTTCAGCCCGGTAGGGCGCGGCTGAACATCGTTCGCACGGTGTTGCGAAACGCCGGCCGCACGCGCGAACTCCAGGCCGTGCCGCGCACGGCCAGCCAGGGCGCGCTGCCAAAGGCCTCGCGCTGGGCGAAGTCGTAGCAGGCGTAGTAGCGCGGCGAGCCCGCCGCATCGGTGTAGCGCCGCGCGCGCACGGTGCCCGGCACCGCGGCCAGACCGGGCAGGTGTTCTTCGTCGTACCAGGCGTTGAGGTCGGCGTCGAATTCGGGCAACACGTCGGTCTCGACGACGTAGTGGAAGAGGGCGTCGGCAGCGGCAGTGGCACCGGCGAGGTCGAGCGTGGCCTGCAAGCCGATCAGCTTGCCTTGCGGGTGCAGACGCGCCAGGAGATTGGGGTCGGCCGCTGCCGGCAGGTAGACGTAGACCTTGTCGGCGTCCAGCGCGCGGTAGGCCGGCGCGCCGCGCAGCAGCGGCAGCAATGCAGCCAGCCGGGTGTCGGCGTCGCCATCGAGCTTGAGCAGCCAGCGGTCCGAAAGTGCTGCGCTCAATGCGCCACCTTCAGCGCGACCAGAAAGCGCGACACCATGTTGTAGGCCGCCACCGTGGCCACCAGCTCGACGATGGTCTTGGCGTCGAAGTGCTCGGCCAGTCGCGCCATCAGCGCATCGGGCACCTCGATGTCGCGCGTCATCGCGTCGGTCAGCTCGAGCACCAGGCGTTCGAGCACGCCATAACAGGCGGCAATGCCGGGCTCGCGCACGGCGGCGATGCGCGCTGCGTCCAGACCGGCGCGCTGGGCGTGCGGCACATGGGCGTCGTACTCGAAAGCGGCGTGGTTCAGCACCGCCACGCGCAGGATCATCAGCTCGCGCAGGTCGGCTGGCACGCCGGTGTGGTTGCGCACGGCGGTGAGCATCTGCTCCCAGCCGCTGGCGATCGGCGCGCTGTTGAGCAGCACCTGGTAGAGCAGCGACACGCGGCCGCGTTCGGCCAGGATGCGCGCTTCGATCTCGGCCAGCTCGGGCCGCGTGCCCGGCTCGACCAGGGGTACACGCACGGCGCTCATCACTCGGCCTTGATCTTCTTGCTGCGGATCAGCTGCGCCCACTTGTCGGTGTCGCGCTTGAGCAGCGCGGCCAGCTCCT
>JAUYAJ010000018.1 GCA_030693565.1 Rubrivivax sp. | reverse complement strand
GCCCATCGCGCCAACGCCGACCGGGTTGATGTCGTACAGGTGGGCGCGCTTGAACTCGATGCCTGGCGGCGACCAGCCCATCGGCTTGTTCACCACCAGATCGGCCACCACCGCCATCATCCAGGCGATGGCGACGTTGGCGTACAGCCCCAGCACATGGCCGAGCGCGCTGAACACGTTCATCTCCATCAGCACCAGCGCAATGCCGATGTTGAACACCATCCAGACCACGCGCCCCGGGTGGGCATGGGTCAAGCGCGAGAAGAAGTTGCTCCAGGCCAGCGAGCCGGCATAGGCGTTGGTGACGTTGATCTTGAGCTGCGAGACGACGACGAACAAGGCCGTCGCGGCCACCGCCAGGCCGTAGTCGGAGAAGACGAAGCCGTAGGCCGCCAGGTACATCTGGCTCGGGTCGACGGCGCGCTCGACCGGCACCATCAGGCTGATCGCCAGGTAGGCCAGCAGCGCGCCGCCGAGCATCTTCAGCACGCCCAGAACGACCCAGCCCGGGCCGCCCAGCAGCACGCCCAGCCACCAGCGGCCGCGCCGGGCCGCAGTGCGCTCGGGCATGAAGCGCAGATAGTCGACCTGCTCGCCCATTTGTGTGATGAGTGCGATGCCCACCGTCATCGCGCTGCCGAAGGCCAGCAGGTCGAAGCCGGCGTGGCGCCCGTCGGTGCCGCCATACTGCACCAGCCCGTCCAGCAGGCCGGGGTTTTCGCGCAGCACATAGACGTAGGGCACGACCAGCATCAGCAGCCAGAGCAGCTGGGTCCAGGCCTGCAGGCGGCCGATCACGGTGACGCCATGGGTGGCCAGCGGAATCACCACCAGCGCGCACAACAAGTAGCCCCAGGCCGGCGGGATGTCGAAGGCCAGCTCGAGCGCGTAGGCCATCACCGCCGCTTCGAGGGCGAAGAAGATGAAGGTGAAGCTGGCGTAGATCAGCGAGGTGATCGTCGAGCCGATGTAGCCAAAGCCGGCGCCGCGCGTCAGCAAGTCCATGTCGACGCCGTGGCGCGCAGCGTAAATGCTGATCGGCAGCCCGGCGCCGAAGATGACGAGTCCGGTGGCGACGATGGCCAGCGCGGCGTTGACAAAACCGTGCTGGACCAGCAAGGTGGCGCCCACCGCCTCCAGGATCAGGAACGAGGCCGCGCCGAACGCGGTGTTGGCGACCCGCCATTCGCTCCAGCGGCGGAACGAGCGCGGCGTGAAGCGCAGCGCGTAGTCCTCCATGGTTTCGCGCGCGACCCAGCTGTTGTAGTCGCGCCGGGTCTTGGCCACGCGCTGGGGAGCGGGAGCACCGAGGGGAGCGGGGTTGGGCGGGTTCACGTCCATCCCTACTCAAGAAACGCACCAGGGCCGTGCTGCCCCTACCATGGCACCAAACCTGCAAGACAAAACGCCATGGACCTGACACCGCGAGAGAAAGACAAGCTGCTGCTGTTCACCGCCGGCTTGCTCGCCGAACGCCGGCGCGCCCGCGGGCACAAGCTCAATCACCCAGAGGCGGTGGCCTTGATCAGCGCCGCCATCCTCGAAGGCGCACGCGACGGCAAGACCGTGGCGGCGCTGATGAGCGAGGGCAAGACCGTGCTCACGCGCGACGACGTCATGGACGGCGTCGCCGAAATGATCCCCGACATCCAGGTCGAGGCCACCTTCCCCGACGGCACCAAATTGGTGACCGTGCACCAACCCATTGCATGACACGCACCATGAAGTCGACATCGCTGATCGGGCTGCTTCTCACCACCGGCGCCGCCCACGCCCACGACGGCCATGGCCTGGCCGCCGCCTCGCACTGGCATGCGACCGACTTGTTCGGCTTTCTGGCCGTGCTCGCCGTGGTCGGCGTGGCGCTCTGGTGGACCCGGCGGCGATGATTCCCGGCGAACTCCTGGTCGATGGCCCCGACCGCATCCTCAACCCCGGCCGCCGCACACTGACCCTGGTGGTCGAGAACAGCGGCGACCGGCCGATCCAGGTCGGCTCGCACTACCACTTCGCCGAGACCAACGCGGCGCTGCGCCTGGACCGCGAGGCGGCGCGCGGCATGCGGCTGAACATCGCCAGCGGCACCGCGGTGCGCTTCGAGCCCGGCCAGCAGCGCACCGTCGAACTGGTGGACTACGCCGGTGAGCGCCAGGTCTGGGGCTTTCGCGGCCTCGTCCAGGGCGCGCTCTAACACCCGAACCCAGGAGCGCCGACCCCGATGGCCACCTTGCAGCGACGCGCCTATGCCGAGATGTTCGGCCCCACCGTCGGCGACCGGCTGAGGCTGGCCGACACCGAGCTGATCATCGAGGTCGAGGACGACCACACGCTGCGCGCCGGCGGTTATGGCGACGAGGTCAAGTTCGGCGGCGGCAAGACCATCCGCGACGGCATGGGCCAGAGCCAGCGCGTCAACGGCCCCGGCCACGGCGAAGCCGCCGACTGCGTCATCACCAACGCCTTGATCGTCGACCACTGGGGCATCGTCAAGGCCGATGTCGGCCTCAAAGGCTGCCGCATTGCCGCCATCGGCAAAGCCGGCAATCCCGACGTGATGCCGGGTGTCGACATCGTGATCGGCCCGGGCACCGAGATCATTGCCGGCGAAGGCCTGATCCTGACCGCCGGCGGCATCGACAGCCACATCCACTTCATCTGCCCGCAGCTGATCGACGAAGCGCTGGCCAGCGGCATCACCACCATGCTCGGCGGCGGCACCGGGCCGGCCACCGGCACCCTGGCCACCACTTGCACGCCGGGGCCGGAAAACCTGCACCGCATGCTGCTGGCGGCCGAGGCCTTCCCGATGAACCTGGGCTGTCTGGGCAAGGGCAACGCCAGCC
>JAUYAJ010000534.1 GCA_030693565.1 Rubrivivax sp. | reverse complement strand
CCTTGATGTTGGCGTCCAGCGTGGTGATCTGCAGCTTGCTGATCGGGTCGGTGATGCCGTCGTAGCCGTCGGCCCAGCCGGTGGTCGGCGTGTTGTGGTCGGCAGTGGCGACGATCGAACTGGTGCGCCAGACCTTGCGCCCGGCCAGCCGCAGGCCCTCGAAGGCCTGCGGGCTGGTGACTTCGTGCACCAGGTGGCGGTCAATGTAAAGGGTGGCGGTGCCGTCCTCTTCGGTGTGGACGACATGGTCGTCCCAGAGCTTGTCGTAGAGCGTGCGTGCGGTCATGGTTAGGCCTCGGGTCTGCCCCGATTGTCCAAGATTTGCCGGCCGCCTGCCCCGGGCGCGCCCGGGCGGCCTCAGCCGAGCGCGGCCACCACCTCCGCCGGTGCCTGGACGAGCTCGATCAGCACGCCTTCGCCGCCGATCGGGAAGGCGTCGTTGCCTTTCGGGTGGATGAAGCAGATGTCGTGGCCGGCTGCGCCGGCGCGGATGCCGCCAGGGGCGAAGCGCACGCCTTGGGCCGTCATCCACTCGACCGCCTTGGCCAGGTCGTCGACCCACAAGCCGACATGGTTCAGCGGCGTGGTCTGCACCGCCGGCTTCTTCTCGGGGTCGAGCGGCTGCATCAAGTCGACCTCGATGGCGTGTACGCCCTGGCCAATGGCGCAGATGTCTTCGTCGACGTTTTCGCGCTCGCTGACGAACGTGCTCTTGACGCTCAGGCCGAGCATGTCGACCCAGAGCGCGCGCAGCCGCTGCTTGTCGAGGCCACCGATGGCGATCTGCTGGATGCCGAGGATGCGGAATGGTTTGCTGTCGGGGTTCATCGTGGGCTTTCGGGTTCAGAGGCGGTCATTCAAGGCGCTGCCGGCGCCGGCGGCCTGCAGGCGCTGCATCAGTTCGTCGACCACCGGCAGCGCCTGCCAGGCCGGGTCGGCCGGATCATGGTTCTGGCGCAAGGCGTCGGCGCTGCGCAGCGGCCGCACCAGCGCAGCGTAATGTGCCTGGATCACAGGGTCGCCCACCAGCGCCAGAAAGCGCAGGTGGATGTAGAGCGCGAACAAGTCCTTGGTGTGGTGGCTGCCGATGCTGGTGCCGCCGACATGGAGCACCGGCGCTGCTGCCGAAAGCGGCTCGAAGCGCAGATTCAGGCCGTCGGCACGCGCCAGCGCCAGCAGCAGGTGCAAGGTGTCGTGGAATTGCTGGTAGTCCTTCAGGTAGCGGCGCCGGCCCAGGCCGACGCTGGCCAGGTTTTCGGCCAGACGCGCCGGCGCCTGGTGGCACAGCCGGGCGTCAACGCCGTGGCGCTGCATCAGGCCGCGCAGCGCGCCCACATTGAAGGCCAGCACATGGGTCAGCGGGTAGTCCCAGCCGGCACCGCCGCTGTGCTGGGCAAAGACGCCGACCACGGCGTCGTCCGGCGCCGGCTGCAAGCGCGCCCAAAGCCCGGGGTCGAAGACATAGGCGTCATGGTCGACGAGGGCGAAGTCGGCGCGGGCGTGGCGCAGCAACAGGTTGATGACGTCGCCATGCGACTGGCTCGACGCCGGCAGCGTCAGCAGCCGGAACATGGGCCACTGCGGCAGGCGCTGGCGCAGCAGCCGCCGCTCCCAGGCCGTGGCGCCGTTGAACAGCAGCAGCGGCGGCGGGCTGCTGCGGCCTTGCAGCAGCGCCAGGCAAGGCAGCAGGAAGTGCAGCGTCTGCGGCATCACGATGATGCACAGCTGCAAACCGCCCGCGGCCGGCAGGCGGCGCTGGAAAGCGGCCAAGCGCGCGCCGTCGACGGCGCGGCTGAGCGCGCCGTTGAGTGGCTGGGCGAGGCGACGCCAGCCGCGCAGCGCCACCGCAGCGGGCAGGT
>JAUYAJ010000004.1 GCA_030693565.1 Rubrivivax sp. | reverse complement strand
TGCGGGTGGCGGCCACCGTCAACTCACCGGCGCGCACGGTCGAGGTGCGCCTGGCGCCGGCCAGCGGCGCCGCCGCCCTGGTGCCCGGCCGTGATGGCCGCCTGCAATGGGCCGATGCGCGACCGCATGTACCGGCCGCGTTGCTGGTGCGCCGCGACGGCGCGCTCGGCGTATTCAGCGCCGTTGACGGGCGCGCGCACTTCATTGCCCTGCCCGGCGCCCAGGAAGGGCGCGCCGCGGCCGCGCCGCACATCACGCCGCAGACGCTGCTGGTCTCCGAGGGCCACCATGCGCTGCGCGACGGCGATGCGCTGAGCCGCTGATGAGCAAGCTCTTTGCTGCGCTGCTGCGCAACCACCCACTGGCCAATGTGGCCTTCGCCGTCGTGCTGCTGCTGGGCACGCTGGCCTTCCTGTCCATGCCGCGCGCCCAGGACCCCGAGATCAACTTCAACTGGGTCAGCATCATCGCCGCGCTGCCCGGTGGTTCGGCCGAGGACGTCGAACGCCTGGTGACCAACCCGCTCGAAGACGCGATCAAGGGCGTGGCCGACGTGCGCTTCGTCAGCAGCAGCACGCGCGAGAACGTCGCCAGCTTGCTGGTGCGCTTCAACGACATCGGCGAGCGCTTGTTCGAACGCCGCCTGGCCGACCTGCGCCGCGAGATCCAGGCCAAACGCGACGAGCTGCCCAGCGAGGTGCGTGACCCGGTGGTGCTGGAAATCACCACCAGCAACGGTTTCCCCACCGCCACGCTGATGCTGCTGGGCCAGGGCAAGGACGAGGTGCTTCGCGCCGGTGGCCGCCGCCTCAAGGCCGACCTGGAACGCATCAAGGGCGTCGACCAGGTGTTCGCCTCGGGCCTGCGCGGCGCCGAGCTGCGCGTCACCCCCGACGCCCAGGCGCTGGCCGCGCGCGGCCTCAACCTCAGCGATGTGGCCGACGCGCTGCGCGCCAGCTTTCGTGACAGCAGCGCCGGCACGCTGGAGACCGCCGGCGGCGCCTGGAGCGTCAGCACACGCGGCGTCTATACCGACCCCGAGCGGCTGGCTTCGCTGCCGGTGACCAGCAGCCAGCGCCCCGGCGCCGGCGCCCGCCTGGCCGACGTGGCGCGCATCGAGCGCGCGCGTGAGCCCGGCGGTCAGCTGGCCAGCCTGGATGGGCGCCCGGCCGTGTCCTTCGCCGTCAACAAGAAGGCCGGCGTCAACACCTTGACCCTGGTGCAGTCGCTGCAAGACTATGTGGCGCGCGAGAACCCGACCCTGGCCGCGGCGGGCTTGGAACTGCGTGTCATCGACGACCAGACCGTGCCGACCCGCGAGGCGCTTTCGGTGATGCAGACCAACGCCTTGCTCGGCTTGATGACGGTGTTGCTGATCTGCTGGGTCTTCCTGGGCGCCAAGGTCAGCCTGCTGGTGTCGATCGGCATCCCCTTCAGCCTGGCCGGCACGCTGGCCGTGCTGCACGCGCTGGGCCACACGCTGAACATCTCGGTGCTGCTGGGCATCGTCATCGCGCTGGGCATGTTGGTCGACGACGCCGTGGTGGTCGTGGAAGCCATCTACTACCGCATCGAACGCGGCGCCAAGGCGATGGACGCGGCCATCCAAGGCACGGCCGAGGTGTTTGCGCCGGTGCTGGCTTCGGTGGCCACCACGATGGCGGCTTTTCTGCCCTTGATGCTGTTGCCCGGCATCGTCGGCAAGTTCATGTTCGTGATTCCCTTCGTGGTCACGCTGGCGCTGCTGATCAGCCTGCTAGAGGCCTTCTGGATGATGCCCACCCACGTGGCGGCGCTCAACCTGCGCCTGGACCAGCCGTCGCGCATGCAGGCCTGGCGTAACCGTTTCAACCGCCGCCTGCGCCTGGTCTACGGCCATGCGCTGGCCTACACGCTGCGCCGCGCGCGCTGGTCGGCCGCCGTCGCGCTGTTGCTGGTGGCCGCCGCTGGCGGCCTGCTGGGCGCCGGCGCGGTGAAGCTGCAGTTCTTTGCTTTCGACCCGATCCGGCTTTACTTCGTCAACGTCGACATGCCCTCGCAGGCCACGCTGGAGCAGACCCTGGCCGAGGTCGAACGTGTCGAGCAAGCGGTGCGCCAGCGCCTCAAGCCCGGCGAAGCGCGCGCCGTCAGCTCGGTGGCCGGTGTCAAGTTCACCGACACCGAACCGATCTGGGGCGAGCCCTATGGCCAGGTCAGCGTCTCGCTCAACCCGCGCGCCGAGGGCTTGCGCGACGTGCAAGAAGTGGTCGACGCGATGCGCCAGGACATCGAGGGCCTGGGCGGCCCCGGCGTCAAGACCTTCACCGTGCTCTCGGGCGGGCCGCCGGCGGGCAAGGCCATCAGCGTCAAGGTGCGCGGCGACGACCCCGAAGCCTTGCGGCGCGCCGCCGAGGCCGTCAAGGCCTTGGTAGCCCAGCTGCCCGGCTCCAAGAACGTGGCCGACGACGACGTGCCGGGCCGGCCCAAGCTGGTGCTGCACTTCGACCACGAGGCGATGCGCAAGGCCGGCGTCAACGCCGCCACCTTGGCGCGCCTGCTGCGCATCCAGCTCGACGGCGAGGTGGTGGGTTTCACGCGCGAAGCCGGCGACAAGATCGAGCTGCGCGTGCGCAGCGAACGGCGCGAGCGCGCCGACCCGCAGGCGCTGCTCAACGAACCGCTGGTGCTGCCCAGCGGCGAAGTCACGCGCCTGGGCGCCTTGCTGCGCGCCGAGGTGACGCAAGGCCAGGGCTTCATCCGCCACCACAACCTGCGCCGCGCCATCACCGTGCAGGCCGATCTGGACGACCCCAAGGTCAACCCCGAGGTGCTGGACACCCGCAGCGCCAACCAGCGCCTGATCAAGGCCTGGGACAGCCTGCGCGGCGCGCACCCCGGGGTCGACCTGGACTTCTCGGGTGAGCTCGACGACATCGAGGAGAGCCTCTCGGCGATGGCGGCCTTGTTTGCATTGGGCCTCGGGCTGATCTACCTGATCCTGGCCACCCAGTTTGTCAGCTACTGGCAGCCGCTGATGATCCTGGTCACCGTGCCGCTGGCCTTCACCGGTGTCACCTTCGGTCTGGCGATCACGCGCAACCCGCTGTCGCTGTACACCTTGTACGGTGTGATCGCGCTGACCGGCATCGCCGTCAACGCCGCCATCGTGCTCATTGACGCGGCCAACGAACGCCTGGCGCGCGGCATGGGCGTGGCGCATGCCATCGTCTGGGCGGCGCGGCGGCGCGTGGTGCCGGTGGTGATCACCACCACCACCACCATCGGCGGTCTGTTCTCGCTCGCCGTGGGCCTGGGCGGCAAGAGCCTGCTGTGGGGTCCGATGGCGGCCAGCATCGTCTGGGGCCTGGCATTTTCAACGCTGCTGACGCTGTTCGTGGTGCCGCTGCTGTTCCTGATGTTCATGCGCGGAGCGCGCGCCAGACGGCCGCGCTGGTGGGCGCGGCTGAAGGCTCGTGTCTTGGGTGGCGGCCGCAGCGCGGCTTGACGGGATGCGCGCGGTGGGCGGGCTTATGGCCCCGCCGCCGCCACTGCGCCTACCGGACCACCGTCCGCCAGCGCGATGACCGCCTGCACCGCCACCGAGTAGCCGCCAGCGCCCAGGCCGGCAATCACCGCCGTCGCCGCACGCGACATCAGCGATTGGCGGTAGATCTCGTCGCGTCTATGGATGTTGGAGATGTGCAGTTCGATGATCGGGCCTTCGAACATCTTCAAGGCATCGAGGATGGCGATCGACGTGAACGAGTAGGCCGCGGGGTTGATCACGATGCCGGCGCCATGGTCGATGGCTTCGTGGATCCAGTCGATCAGCTGGGCTTCACTGTTGCTCTGGCGGAACTCGACTGCGCGTGTGCCAGCGGCCTGCCGGCACAGGGCTTCGATCTGCGCCAGCGTCGTATGGCCGTAGATCGCCGGCTCGCGCGTGCCCAGGCGGTTGAGGTTGGGGCCGTTGAGCACGTAGATGGGCTTGATCACACCGGCCCCCCATGACACACAAGCCCGCCTTGCGGGTGACGCCGGCGCCGATGCGGCGCAGCCGAGCGCATGGCTTACAGCGCGTTGATGCGTTCGAGCGCACCGGCCGGCCATTCGCGGCCGTACTTGTCGACATAGCGCTTCTGCGCGTGCGTGCGAAAGGCGTTGACGTCGGGCGCGTAGACCTTCTTGCCCTCGGCCTTCAGCGCCGCCACCGCATCACGCTCCTTGGCCTCGAACTGGGTGGTGTAGGTGTCCAGCGCCTTGTCGGCCGCGGCGCGCAGGCGGGCCTGCTGGTCGGGCTTCAAGTCGTTCCAGGCCTTGGACGAGATCGTCAGCAAGTCAAAACCCACGACATGGCCGGTGAGCACGAACTGCGTCGTCACCTCGTCGAACTTCATCAGCTTGCTCAGCACCAGCGGGTTGTCCTGGCCGTCGATGGCGCCGGTCTGCAGCGCGGTATAGACCTCGGTGAAGGCCACTGGCGTCGGATTGACGCCGATCGACTCGCCCAGGAACTGCCAGAACTCGCCCGGCGGCATGCGCAGCTTGATGCCCGCCAGGTCGGCCGGCGTGCGGATGACGCGGTCGGGCTTGAGGTTGACGTGGCGCGAACCGAAGTAGACCGGCGCGATCACTTCGATGCCGAGCTGGTCGCGCGCCAGCTTGATGAAGGTCTGGCCGACCTCGCTCTTGAAGGTCTTCTTCAGGTGGGCGACGTCGCGGAACAGGTAGGCCGAGGTCAGCAGCGACCACGCCGGCAACTGCTTGGAGATGTCTTGCGGCGACAGGTTGGCCATGTCGAGGTTGCCGCGCTGCAGCGCGACCAGCTCGGTGCCTTGCTTGAACAGCGTGTTCGACCAGTAGGGCTGGAGTTCGAAGTCGCTCTTCATCGCCGCCCCGAAGGCCTTGTAGGCGTCGGCGCGCATGTCTTGCTCGTTGAAAGCGGCGCTGAAACGCATCTTCGCCGCCGCTTGCGCCCACACGCCAGGGGCTGCGGCCAGGGCCAAGGTGGCGGCACCGGCACGCAACAGCGTGCGCCGCGGGAATGTGGACGTCATGGCAAGTCTCCTGGGTCGGGTTGAGGCGAAAGCCGTCGGCAAATGTCGACGGTATCGTTGAACGATATCGCTATTCTTCGATGATCACAAGTAACTTCAACACCACACCGCAGGAACGGCCCGCGTCTATCATGCGCAGACTGCGCGAGAGTCCGCGCAGCAGGATGGAAGCGCCATGCTGGACGACGCTCGGCAAACCGAAACCGTGGGTGAGAAGACCTACCAGCGCCTGCGCGCCGACATCGTCTTTGGCGCCCTGCCTCCGGGCGAGCGGCTGACGCTGGAGCGCATGCGCGAGGCCTACGAAACCAGCGTCGGCACTTTGCGCGAGACCCTGAACCGGCTGGCCTCGGAAGGCTTGGTCGTTGCCGAAGGCTCGCGTGGCTTTCAGGTGACGCCGATTTCGGCCGCCAACCTGCGTGACGTGGCCGCGATGCGCTGCCTGCTCGAGTCGCACGCGCTGCGTGAATCCTTCGAGGCCGGCGACATCGAGTGGGAAAGCCAGGTCGTTGCCGCCCACCACAAGCTGGCGTCGATGGAGCGCAGCATGCGCGCCGGCGACGCGGCGCGCGCCCAGACCTGGAAACGTTATGACCGCGAATTCCATCGCGCATTGATCGCCGCGTGCGGCTCGCCGGTGCTGCTCGAAACCCATGGTCTGATCTACGACCGCTACCTGCGCTACCAGATGGTGGCCGCCGTCTACCGCGGCGACGTTGCCGCCAGCGAGCACCAGCAGTTGCTGGACAGCGCGCTCAGGCGCGACTGGCAGGCCGCGCAGCGCACGCTCACCGCCCATGTGCAGGACTGCGTGACGCACATGATCGACAAGCGCCTGGTCACCTGAACGCGCGGCGCAAGACCGCAGCCCCTCGGTCAGTCTGAAGCAACGCCGTTGGATGGGCGGCGGGCACAATGCCGCCATGCCTGCCCCCGCCGCCCTCACCATCACCCGCAACCCCGCAGCCTCGCGCTTCGAAGCCGTGGTCGACGGCCAGCTCGCCGTATGCGACTACCGCCGCCAAGGCAACTTGATCGACATGACGCACACCGGCGTGCCGCGCGCGCTGGAAGGCCGCGGCATCGCCGCCGCGCTGGTGGCGGCCACACTCGACTGGGCGCGCGCACAAGGCCTGCGCGTGCGGCCTTCGTGCAGCTACGTCGCCGTCTACATGCTGCGCCATCCGGACACGCTGGACCTGCGCGAGTGAATGGCGCCGCTGCTGCTCGCCGGCGCCCTGCCTGCCGCGCCATGCGCCGCCTGGCTCAGCGCCATAGGAATGTGGGCGGCAGAAGGCGACGCCCGCCTTCTGCCGCCCACACTCCTAGGCGGCGGCCGCAGCACATCGTGTTTGCTCGCGGCCATGCCTGGCCTGGACTTTCCGGCACTGTTGCAGACCGTGGCGCAAAGCGCGCTGCGGCCCTGGCTGCAGCAGGCGCTGGGGCCGGCACTGGCCTGCGACGTCGACCAATGCTGGCTGCGCCCTGGCCGCCCGGCGCACCACTGGCACCAGGACGGCGCACTGCGCTTTGACTTCGGCAGCGACGCCACGGGCGATGGCGCTGCGCTGCTGGAGATGCTGACCTGCTGGCTGCCGCTGACACCATGCGGCGTCCATGCCCCCGGCATCGAATGGGTCGACGCCGACTTGCGCGCCCTGCTGCCACCCGCCGAGCTGACCGACGACGCCGTGCTGTCACGCTTCGGCGCGGCGGCGCGGGTCCGCCCCGTCATGCAGCCCGGCGACGCCTTGCTGTTCGACGGCGCGCTCTTGCACCGCACCCATCTGACGCCGGCGATGGCGCAGCCGCGCTGCAGCATCGAATTGCGCTTCTTCGCCGCCGACCGCTTGCCGGCGCGCCTGGCAGCCGACCGCTTCGTCACGGTCGCCTGAAACGCGCCGCACTCAGCGCGTATCGTCGGCACCATGCAACGCACCCGCACGATCGCCAGGCGCGCCGCTGCGCTGACGGCCATCGCGCTGGCCCTGGCCTTGCTGCCCGCCTGCCACGCCGCGCCGCCACTGGCGCCGGCGCTGCAGGGCGAACTCGACCGCGCCTTGCTCGACTACGAAAGCGGCCGCATCGACAGCGCCCGCAGCGCGCTCGAATCGCTGGCCCGGCGTGAGGTGCCGGCGGCGCTGCACAACCTGGCGGTGATGCACTTGCGCGGCCAGATGCCGCAGTCCAGCCCGGCCAGCGCCGAGCGGCTGCTGACGCGCGCTGCCGAGGCTGGCTTCGTCACCGCCCAGTTGCTGCTGGGCCAGCTGTACGAAGGTGAAACTCTGGGCCGGCGCGACCTCGTGCTGGCGCACCGCTGGTACGAACTGGCGGCGCATGCCGGCAGCGTCGAAGGCCAGGTCGCGCTGGCCACTGCCTACTACCTGGGCCGCGGCAAGCCCAAAGACCCGGCACGAGCGGTGCACTGGTACCGCGAAGCGGCCAAGGCCGGCGACGTCGGCGCGCAATACCTGCTGGCGTCGATGTACGAACAAGGCGACGGCGTCGCGCTCGACCTGCGGCTGGCGCGCTACTGGTACGACATCGCCGCGCGCAATGGCGACGAAGCCGCCCCCGGCAAGCTCAAGGAGATCGACGCCCGGCTGGCGGCGCGACCGGGTTGAGGTTCTCGTCGCGGTCGCGGTCCTCGGGCTTGAGCAGGCGGAACTCGAAACGGTTGCCTGGCGCCAGTTCGCGGTAGTGGCCGCGGTAGGCAATGGTGATCGGCAGGCTGAGCGACGCCGCGCTGGTGATGCTCAGCACCTGGTGGTCGACCTCGATGTCCAGCACCTGGCGCCGGTAGCGCAACCGCACGCTGACGCGGCCCAGGTCGCCCGGCAGCGCGGGGTCGAAGTGCAGCACGTTGGCGCGCATCTCGATGCCGATGTAGCAGCGCTGCACGAGGTCGATCGACCCCGCCATCGCGCCGACATGGATGCCTTCGCGTGTGGTGCCGCCCTGCGAGTCGCCGATGTCGCTGTCCAGCGTGCGCTGGAACAGCCGCCACGAGCGCGGCCGGTGCGAGCGCGCCAGCACCCAGGAGTGCGCCACCGAACTCAGCGTCGAACCGTGCGAAGTACGGGCCAGGTAGTAGTCGATGTTCTTCGGGATCGTGGCCGGGTCGAAGCGGTAGCCCAGCTGCTCGAACAGCAGCGCCAGCTCGTCGGCCGAGAACAGGTAGAACAGCATCAGCACGTCGGCCTGCTTGGACACCTGGTAGCGGTTCGGCGTGTCGCCTTCGGCTTCGAGGATGCGGTCCAGGCGCTGGGTGTCGCCGTACTTCTTCGCGTAGCCGTCCCAGTCGAACTCCTGCAGTTCGCCGTAGCCGTCGAACTGGCTGATGATGCCTTCGCCGTGGAAAGGCACGCGCAGCCGCGTCGCGACATCGCGCCAGCGCTCGATCTCCGCCGGCGCCAGGCCGATGCGCTCGCAGAGCTGGCGGCAGTGCGTGGCCGGCATCAGCTCGAAGACGTCGCAGGCGCGTGCCAGCACCCAGGCCGCCATCAGGTTGGTGTACGCGTTGTTGTCGACGCCGCCGGCCTGCGCGGGGTCGGCGCCGGGGTAGGCGGTGTGGAACTCGTCGGGCCCCATCACGCCCTTGATCTCGTAGCGCTCGATCGCCGGGTTCAAGCGTGCCACGCTGGCCCAGAAACGCGCGATCTCGAACAACATCTCGGCGCCTTCGCCGAACAGGAACTCGCGGTCGTCCGAAGCCTGGCAGTACTGCCAGATGTTGTAGGCGATGGCCGAACTGATGTGGCGCTGGCGGTAGGTGTTGTCGGCGATCCAGCGCCCCGAGGCCGGGTTCAGGTGCAGCCGCTGGCTTTCCTCGCGGCCGTCGCTGCCGCTTTGCCAGGGGAACATCGCGCCTTCGAAACCGGCCGCCTTGGCCGCGCGCCGCGCCGCGTCCAGGCGCCGGTAGCGGTACAGCAGCAGCGCGCGCGTCAACTTCGGCAGGCGCAGGCTGAGAAACGGGAAGATGAACAGCTCGTCCCAGAAGATGTGGCCGCGGTAGGCCTCGCCGTGCCAGCCGCGTGCCGGCACGCCGACGTCGAGGTCTATCGTGTGCGGCGACACCGTCTGCAGCAGGTGGAAGATGTGCACGCGCACCTTGAGTTCGGTCTGCGGGATCGCGCCGTCCACCATCCGGATGTCGCAGTTTTCCCAGAGGTGTTTCCAGGCCGATTCGTGCGTGGCGCGCAGGCTGTCGAAGCGGCCCAGGTCCTGCAGGCGCGCCAGCGCGGCGCCGGCCGGTTCGGAGATCGCGCGGTCGCGCGACATGTGCAGCGCGACGATCTTCTCGACCACGACCGGCACACCTTCGGCCACCGTGCAATCCAGCCACTGCGCGACCTGGTCGTCGAGCAGCTCGCAGCGCCGCTCGACCGCGAGTTCGGCCTCGCCCTGGTAGATGCGGGTGCGCGCCGCCTGCGCGACCTGCAGTTGCGACTGGCTGGTCCGGCAGTGCAGTAGCGCCGTGTCGACCGCCGGACATTCGCGCGCCAGGATCTCCAGATGGCGGTGCGCGAGTTCGCGGTAGCGCGCCACGCCGCGGTTGCTGACGCTGCCGTCCAGCGCCGAGCGCAGCGTGAGCCGGCCCGACCAGTTCTCGGCCGTCAGCTCCACGCACAGCGCCGCCAGGTGCGGGTCGGCCATGCTGACCAGCCGGCGCTCGCGCCAGCGTGTGATCCGGCCCGCCTCGTCCTGCAGCCTCAGCTCGCGGTGCAGCAAGCCATGTTGCAGGTCGAGTTCCTGGCGGTAGCTCAGCAGCCCGGCGCTGTCGACGCCGAGCCAGTCACCGTCGTTGATGCGAAATGCCAGCGGCAGCCAGTCGGGGAAGTTGACGAGGTCTTCGTTCTCGACCTCACGCCCGGCGATGTCGGTGCGCAAGCGGTTGTAGCCACCGGCCAGATAGGTGCCCGGGTAATGGCTGCCGTTGGCCGCGCCGTCGGGCGCCGCGCCGCGCGTCGCGAAGTAGCCGTTGCCCAGCGTGCACAGCGCTTCGCGCAAGCCTTCCTGGCCGGGCTCATAGCCCTCGTAGACCAGCGACCACTCGTCCGCTGCCGCCGGTGCCCAGTCCACTGCCATGGCCCGCTTTCAGCCGCCGGCAGCGATGCTGCTCAGCAGTTCGAGCAGCCGCTGCACCTCGGCGACATCGTCCAGCGCCCAGTCCGCCGCGGTGGCGCGCGTGCCACCGTCGCGCACCGCGATGCCCAGGCCGCGCCCGGCCAGGGCCCGGAACGCGGTCTCGTCGGTGATGTCGTCGCCGACATAGATGGGCAGCACCTCGGGCCGCTCCAGCCCGAGCTGGTCCAGCAGCCAGCGCACCGCATGGCCTTTGTGCCAGTCGATGTCGGGCTGCAGTTCGAACACCTTCTTGCCGTGGCCCAGGCGCAGCCTGCGGTGCGCCGTGAGCACGTCCCGCACGAGAGCTTCGAGCCGGCCCTGGTCGCCCTCGGCGACACCGCGAAAGTGCACCGCGATCGAGAAGCGCTTGCGCTCCACCGAATGGCCCTCGATGCCGGCCAGCGCCTCGCGCAGCTGCTGCTCGGCGGCGCCGAGCAAGGGCAGGAACTCGGTGCCACGCTCCAGGTTGTGATCGCTGCCTTGCGGGCCAGCGATCTCGAAGCCGTGACTGCCGGCGTAGAACACCATGTCGAGCTGGACCAGGCTTTGCAGCATCGCCAGGTCGCGCCCGCTGACGATGGCCACCGTGCAGTGCTGGCTCAGTCGGTGCACTGCTGCGCGCATCGCCGCCGACATGAACGCTTTCGTGTGGTCGGCGACGATGGGCGACAGCGTGCCGTCGTAGTCGAGGAACACCGCGGGCCGCTGCGCCGTCAGGCGCTGGCGCAGCACGGCTTCACGCGACCACACCGACGGGATGCTGGCCAGCGTCTTCAGTGTCAGCGTCTTGTCCGGCGCCAGCGCGAGTTCAGCGAGGTCTTGCACGACGACGCTGGCGCCGGCGTCGCGCAGCGCGTCGCCGTCATCGCTGCGGTCGACGCCGATCACCAGGCCGAAATGGCCCGCAGCACCCGCGGCAACACCAGCGATCGCGTCTTCGACGACCGCGCAGCGCGCCGGCGCCAGGCCCAGACGGGCCGCCGCTTCAAGCAGCATCGCCGGGTCGGGCTTGCCGCGCAGGCCGAGCCGGCGCGCGTCGCCGCCGTCGACCTTGGTGTCGAACAGTTCGAGCACGCCGGCGCTGCTCAGCACCTGTTCGGCATTGCAGCTCGCTGAGAAGACCGCCGTCTTCATGCCGGCGCTGCGCAGCGCGCCGATCAGCGCCACCGTGCCGGCATGAGGCTGGACAACGTGGTCCTGCAGCCAGGCGTTGAAAAAGCCGTTCTTGCGCGCCGCCAGGCCGTGCACGCTGGGCGTGTCGGGGCCGTCGCCGTCGCTGCCCTCGGGCAGCACGATGGCACGCGCGGCCAGGAAACAGCGCACGCCGTCGTGGCGCGGCATGCCGTCGACGTAGCGTCGGTAGTCGCGTTCGATGTCGAAGGGCTCGAACGCCGTGCCGGCCGCTTCGGGGCGTGCCAGCAGGAAGGCGTCGAACAATTGTTTCCAGGCTGCGGCATGGGCGCCGGCGGTGGCGGTGACGACGCCGTCCATGTCGAACAACACGGCATCGACCGCGGGCAGTGCAGGGGCGGTCGGTGTCGGGTTCATCGGCGCTCCGCTCGCTGGTCAAGGCTGCAGTGGCCACCCGGCGCCAGCGCTACAACACCACCTTGACCAGAGGGTGCGTCGACAGCGTGCGGTAAAGCTCGTCGAGCTGCTCGCGGCTGGTGGCGGTGACGGTGACGGTGATGCCCAGGTACTTGCCGCCGCTGCTGGGGCGCAGCTCCAGCGTGGCGACGTCGTAGTCGGGGTCGAACTGGTGCACAACGGCGAGCACGGCGTCGACAAAACCCTCGACCTGAACCCCCATGACCTTGATCGGGAACGCGCTCGGGTATTCGATCAGGCTTTGCTCGGGCGGAATCGGGCGCGGCGTCATCACGTTCAAATGGTTTGTTCGGCCTTGGCGCGCTGATAGGCCTCGAAGAGGCGCGAATACACCGGGCCGGGCTTGCCGCGCAGCGCGCCATGTCCGACCGGCTCGCCGTCGATCCGGGTCACCGGCAGCACTTCCTTGGTGGCCGAGCTGAGCAGCACTTCGTCGGCGGCGCGCACGTCGGCTTCGGTGATCGGGCGCAGGTTGTAGGCGATGCCGCAGTCCTCGCACAGCGCGCGCAGCAAGTCCACGCGAATGCCTTCGAGCACATGCTCGCTCTTGGGCGGGCCGAGCAGCGCGCCTTCGTGGGCGATCCAGACGTTGCTGGCCGCTGCCTCGGTGAGGTGGCCGTCGCGGAACATGATGGTCTCGGCGGCGTCGTGGTCGGCCGACATCTGCCGCGCCAGCACGTTGCCCAGCAGCGAGATGCTCTTGATGTCGCCGCGCTCCCAGCGAAAATCGCGCGCCGTCGTGCAGGCCACACCCTGGTGGCGCTGCTCGGCCGACGCCGGCTTCATCACGCTGGTCATCATGAAGACCGTCGGCACGATGTCCTTGGGCATCACATGGTCGCGCACGGCGACGCCGCGCGTGACCTGGATGTAGACCAGCTGATCGCCAGCGCCCGGGCGCGCGCCCAGCGCCGCCACCAGCGCGCGGCAGCGCTCCAGCCATTCAGCGCGGCTGTGCGGGTTGGGGATTCGCAGCTTGCCCAGGCCGCGCTCGAGCCGCGTCATGTGCTCTTCGAAGCGGAACAGGCGCTGGCCATAGACCGGCACCACTTCGTAGATGCCGTCGCCGAAGATGAAGCCGCGATCGAGCACGCTGACCTGGGCCCGGTTCAGCGGCAGGTATTCGCCGTTCAGGTAGCACAAGGTGTCGGGCAGTGAAACGCTCATCGAAGCCTCCGGGGCATGAGTGCCGAGATTACTTGATCCACAGCCGCATGGCATCCCAGGCACGGCCGAACAAGCCTGCCAGCGGCACTGGTTCCAGCACCACCAGCGGCACGCTGGCCACCGCCGTGCCGCCTGCGGTGCTGACCTTGAGCGTGCCGACACGCTGGCCAGCCGTCAACGGCGCCACCAGCGGGTCGGTGCGCTCGATCACGGTGCTGAGCTTGTCGCCCTGGCCCTTGGGCAAGGTGACGAAGACGCCGGCGGCGGCGCCCAGCTTGGCCTCGGGCACCGCGCCCTTCCACACCGGCACCGTGGCGATCGGCTTGCCGGCCTCGAACAGGCGCACCGCGTCCCAGGCCTGCCAGCCCCAGTTCAGCAGCTTCTGGCTTTCGGCGGCGCGCGCTTCGCGCGACTTCGTGCCCAGCACCACGCTGAGCAGGCGGCGCTGGCCGTTGGGCATGTCGCGCACCGCGCTGGCCACCAGGCAGTAGCCGGCCGCTTCGGTGTAGCCGGTCTTCATGCCGTCGACCGAGGGGTCGCGGCCGAGCAGCATGTTGCGGTTGTCCTGGCGGATGTTGTTGAAGCTGAACTGGCGCTGCGAGTAGATCGCGTAGAAGTTCGGGTGCTCGACGATGATCTTGGCGGCGATCACCGCCATGTCGCGCGCGCTGCTGTGATGGCCGGCTTCGCTGAGCCCGCTGACGTTCTTGAACTGGGTGTTCTTCAAGCCCCAGGCCTGAGCCTGACGGTTCATCATCGCAACAAAGAGGTCGAGCGAACCGGCCACCCCTTCGGCCAATGCCACCGAGGCGTCGTTGCCGCTCTGCACGATCATGCCTTTGAGCAATTCATCGACCTTGGGCGTCATCTTCGGGTCGATGAACATCAGCGAGCCGCCGCCCTTGCGCTCGTTCCAGGCGCGCTCGGACACCGGCAGCGTCTGCTCCAGCGTCAGCTTCTTGTCGCGGATGGCGTTGAACACCAGGTAGGCCGTCATCAGCTTGGTCAGCGACGCCGGGTCGGCCTGGGCGTCGGCTTCACGCTCGGCCAGCACCTGCTGGCTGCTGAGGTCGAGCAGGATGTACTGGCGCGCGGCCACTTCGGGCGGCTGCGGAGCCTGTGCAAAAGCGGGGAACACGCTGGTCAGCGCGAGCAGCAGGGCAATCAGGAGTTTCATGGGCATGGGGGAGAAGAGGGTCGGTGTCGTCGGTGGACCCCAGGGGCCCGCAGCCCGGCTCAATGCCAGGCGCCGACGACGAGTTGCTTGAGCAGCGGCAGCTGCCCATGGAAGAAATGGCCGACGCCGGGCACCACCGTCACCGGCAGCACCTGCGGCCGCGCCCAGTCGAGCACCGCCGACAGCGGCACGACTTCGTCGGCCTCGCCGTGGATCACCAAGGTGCCGGCGGGCACGGCCGGCAGTTCGTAGTTCAGCGCCGCCGGGCCCACCAACACCAAGCGCTCGGGTCGCTCGGCCTCAGGCAGGCGGACGGCGGCGCGCGTGGCCATCGCCGCGCCGAAGGAGAATCCACCCAGCGCCAGTGGCAAGCCGGCGTCGCGGCCGGCCTGGATCACCGCCAGCACGTCGTCGACCTCACCGCGGCCATCGTCCCAGGCCCCGGCCGAGCCGCCGACGCCGCGGAAATTGAAGCGCCAGCTGCGGTAGCCGAGCTGAACAAAGGCGCGCGCCAGCGTCTGCACCACCTTGTTGTCCATCGTGCCGCCATGCTGGGGGTGCGGATGGCACAGCACCACCACCCCGCGCACCGTCTCGGGGGTGTCGACCGCGCACTCGATCAGGCCCGCCGGGCCGGCGACTTCCAGCCGCTCGGTGGCTGCATTCATCGGCCGATGTCGGGCGCCAGCCGCAGCCGTTCGACGACCTTCCCGTTCTTCAGGTGCGACTCGACGATCTCGTCGATGTCTTGTTTGTCGACATAGGTGTACCAGACCTCTTCCGGGTAGACCACGGCGACCGGGCCGCCGGCGCAGCGGTCCAGGCAGCCGGCGCGGTTGACGCGCACGCCGCCGGGCCCGGCCAGCTGGGCTGCTTTCACCAGGCCTTTGCAATGGTCCATTGCACCTTCGGCATCGTGCTGGACGCAGCAGGCCTGGCCGCCGCGGCGCTCGTTGATGCAAAAGAAGATGTGGTGCTTGTAGTAACTCATGGCGCGATTGTAGGCAGCGCCCCCTGCCCTTCAGTCGCGTGCGCCCAATCGGGTCAGCAGCCAGGCCATCGCCGCATAGGGCCAGAGCCAGCCTATCCACTGCGCCAAACCGTAGAAGTGGATCCAGCGGCCGAGCTCCCAGGCGCGCAGGCTCTGGGCGAAATAGGGGTCGGCCGGCGCTTGCGCCACCAGCACCACCAGCCCGGTCAGCGCCACCAGCGCCAGGCCGGCGGCAACGCGCCGGGCCACCGGCGCCAGCGTCAGCGCCAGCAGCGCCGCGCCGACCAAGGCCGGCAGCGTCAGCGGCGTCAACCAGGCCAGCGCATGCGGCGGGCCGAAGTTGAGCAAGGTCGACAAGGTCATCGCCAGCAAGCCGAGCACGGCGATGCCCAGCGCCAGCGGCAAGCGGCGCCAGCCTGGCTCGACGACGGCGTAGGCGAGCAAGATCGGGCCGAGCAGGCCCAGCGCCGTGGTGATGGTCTCGGCCAGCGGCCGCAGCGGCGTGGCCAGCGTTGGTGCGGCGATCAGCAGTTGCTGCGCGGCCTCGGCCCAGGGCACGTCGTCCAGCAGTTCGGCCAAGGCCATGCGCAGCCGCTCGCCGACCTGGCCTTGACCGAGCGGCAGCGGCGCAGGGAAAAGCAAGCCCAGCGGCCACAGCGCCAGCAGCGCCAGCGCGCCGGCGCTGTGGCGCACGAACCAGCGCTCGCGCAGCAGGTGCCAGCGGTCGATGGCGCCGGCGCGCTGCAGTGCAGCGGCCAGCAGCGCGCCCGTCAAAGCGCCCAGGCTGTTCATCGCCAGGTCTTTCAAGGACGGGTGGCGGCGCGGCAGAAAATGCTGCGCCACCTCGGTGGCGTAGGACAACAGCGCCGGCCCCAGCACCGCCAGCGCCAGCGCGGGCGCCAGCGCCAGGCCGCTGCGGCGCGCCGCGATCATCGCCAGCACGCCCAGCGGCAGATAGCCCAGCAGGTTGGCCCAGAAGTCGAACGGGTCGCGCCAAGGCGGCCACGGCAGGCGCAGCAGGTCGAGCAGCGACTGCCCCGGTGGCCAGCGCCAGCCGGTGAACGGGAACAGGCTGGCATAGATCACCAACGCCGCGAAGGCCAGCGCCAGCGGGGTGGCCGAACTGCGATGACGAGACAGCGCAGCCCTCATCACGTTCAGAAGGGCTTGACGACCACCAGGACGACGATGGCGGCGAACAGCAGCACCGAGACTTCGTTGAAGACGCGGAACCAGCGCTGGCTGCGCCGGTTCTTCATCTGCTCGAAGTCGCGCAGCAGCCTGCTGCAGACATGGTGGTAGCCGATCACCGCCGCCACCAACAACAGCTTGGCGTGCAGCCAGCCACTGCCCGGGCCGCGCCCGACGCCGTAGTAGAGCCAGAGCACGAAGCCCAGCGCCAGCGCCGGCACCATCAGCAAGCTGGCAAAGCGGTACAGCTTGCGCGCCATCAGCAGCAGGCGTTCACGCTCGGCATGGCTGTCGGCGCTGACCATGGCCAGGTTGACGAACAGCCGCGGCATGTAGAACAGGCCGGCAAACCAGCTGGCGACGAAGACGATGTGAAAGGCCTTGACCCACAGATAAGACGACGACATGGCCGGATTATCGTGGCGGCCGCGAAAGCGCCGGCACAAGAAAAGCGGCCCCGGCACGAAGCCGAGGCCGACAAGCCCTGCCGCGTTCACCGCGGCAAGGCACCTGCTCAGGGAGGAAAAGCAGGGAATGACGGCCTAACGGCTATCATTCAGCCACCACTTTAGCAGACGGGTTGAGCCCGCGCCAGCCGGCTTTCACAAGTTGGCGCACACCCCGGGACGGCGGCCGCCCGGTCTGCCGAACCGCCGAGGACTCTGCTTTGCGCACCCCCCCGCCCTACCCCGCCAGCCGGCCGCGCCGGCTGCGCCGCGATGCTTTCACCCGCGCGCTGGTGCGCGAGCACCGGCTCGGCGCCGAAGACCTGATCCTGCCGGTGTTCCTGCTCG
>JAUYAJ010000732.1 GCA_030693565.1 Rubrivivax sp. | reverse complement strand
TTGCTGCCCGGCAGCGACGGCGCGCTGGCGCTGGGCCTGATGCACGAGCTGGTGGTCAACGACTGGCTGGACCACGACTACCTGGAGCGCCATGTCGAAGGCTGGCCATTGCTGCGCGAACGCGCGCTGCAGTGGCCGCCCGAGCGCGCCGCCGCCGTCTGCGGCATCAGCGCCGACGAGGTGCGCGGCCTGGCGCGCGCCTATGGCAACACGCGGCCGGCGGCGATCCGCCTGAACTACGGCATGCAGCGCGCGCGCGGCGGCGGCAACGCGGTGCGCTTGATCGCGCTGCTGCCCTGCCTGGTCGGGGCCTGGCGCGATCCGGCCGGCGGGCTGCTGCTGTCGAGTTCGGGCTGGTTCAACGGTGCGCTCGACGCCGCCTGGCTGCAGCCGCCCGATCTACCGGTGGGCCGCCGCTCGCGCACGATCAACATGAGCACGATCGGCGACGATTTGCTGCGCGCCGCATCGCCCGACTTCGGGCCGCAGATCGAGGCGCTGATCGTCTACAACAGCAACCCGGTGGCGGTGGCGCCGCACAGCGCGCGCGTCGTCCAGGGCTTTGCGCGCGAAGACCTCTTCACCGTCGTGCTCGAGCATTTCCTCACCGACACCGCCGACCATGCCGACTACGTGCTGCCGGCGACGACCCAGCTCGAGCATTGGGACGTCCACATGTCCTATGGCCACACCTATGCGCTGATCAACGAACCGGCGATCGCGCCCTTGGGCCAGGCGCGCTCGAACGCGGCGATCTTCCGCGCGCTGGCAGCAGCCATGGGTTTCGACGAGCCTTGTTTTTCCGACAGCGACGAGACGCTGGCGCGCCGCGCCTTCAATCCCGGCCGGGTCGACTTCGAGCAGCTGCGCGCGCGCGGCTGGGTCAAGCTGGACTTGCCCGAAGCGCCGTTCGCGGCTGGCGGATTCACCACCGCCAGCGGCAAGGCCGTGGTCGATGCGCCCGGCCTGGGCGTGCCCGACTACATCGCCAACTACGAAAGCGCGCAGTCGGCGCCGGCGCTGGCGGCGCGCTACCCGCTGGCGATGATCTCGCCGCCAGCGCGCCACTTCCTCAACTCCAGCTTCGTCAACGTGAAGAGCCTGCGCGCCATCGAAGGCGAGCCGCAGGTCGAGATCCACCCCATGGACGCCGCCGCCCGTGGCATCGCCGACGGCGCCTACGTCAGCGTGTTCAACGAGCGCGGCCGCTACCGCTGCAAAGCGGCGCTGAGCGAGCGCGCGCGCCCCGGCGTCGTCAACGCCTTCGGTGTCTGGTGGCGCAAGTTCGGTGTCGACGGCGTCAACGTCAACGAGCTGACGCACCAGCGGCTCACCGACATCGGCCGCGCGCCGTCGTTCTACGACTGCCTGGTCGAGGTCGCGCCGGCCTGACCGTGGCCGGCCGCCGTTTCGCGCTCTTGGCCGGCATCGGACTCCTGGGCACGGCCGCGCTGGCCGCCGCCGCCATCTGCCTGGGCAGCGGCTGCAGTTCGATCGGCTTTTATGCGCAAGCCGTCAGCGGCCATCTGTCGATGCTGCAGGCGGCGCGGCCGGTCGACGACTGGCTCGCCGACCCCGCCACACCAGCGCCGCTGCGCGAGCGGCTGCAGCTCAGCCAGCGCCTGCGTGCCTTCGCCGTCGACGAGCTCAAGCTGCCAGACGGCCCCAGCTACCGCCGTTATGCCGACCTGCAGCGCAGCGCCGTGGTCTGGAACGTGGTGGCGGCGCCCGAGCTGTCGCTGAAGCTCAAGACCTGGTGTTTCCCGGTTGCCGGCTGCGTCGGCTACCGCGGTTACTTCGACCGCGCGCCGGCCGACGCGCTGGCCGCGCAGTTGCTGGCCGAAGGCTGGGAGGTCAGCGTCTACGGCGTGCCCGCGTATTCAACGCTGGGCCGCACCGACTGGCTGGGCGGCGATCCACTGCTCAACACCTTCATGCACTGGCCCGAGGGCGAACTGGCGCGGCTGCTGTTCCACGAGATGGCGCACCAAGTCGTCTACGTGGGCGACGACACCACTTTCAACGAGTCGTTTGCCGTTGCTGTCGAGCGCATCGGTGGCGCCCGCTGGCTGGCCAGCCACGCCAGCGAAGCCGCGCGCCAGGACTACACCGCGCTGGACCGCCGGCGCCAGGACTTTCGCGAGCTGACCACGCGCTACCGCGAGCAGTTCACCCGGCTTTACGCCAGCGCACTCGACGACGACGCCAAGCGGCGCCAGAAGGCAGCGCTGCTGGCCGCGCTGCGCGGCGAATACGCCGCGCTCAAAGCCGGGCGCTGGGACGGCTTCAGCGGCTACGACGGCTGGATGGCGCGCGCCAACAATGCGGCGCTCGGCGTCCAGGCGGCTTACGGCGAACTGGTGCCGGGCTTCGAGCGCCTGTACGAGCGCGAAGGTCGCGATCTCGAACGTTTCTACGCCGCCGTGCGCCGCCTGGCCGCCTTGCCGAAGGCCGAGCGCCGCGCCACACTGCAAACCGACCTTTGAGGAGACCACGACGTGGCCGACATTCGCATCCACCGCGACCATTCACTCGGCCTGGCCAAGGCGCGCAAGATCGCCTGGCAATGGGCCGAGGACGTCGAAGCGCGCTTCGACATGGACTGCACGGTGATCGAAGGTGAACTGAGCGACACCGTCGAGTTCACGCGCAGCGGCGTCAAAGGCCGGCTGATCGTCGCCGCCGACCACTTCGATCTCGACGCCAGGCTCGGTTTCCTGCTCGGCGCTTTCAGCAAGACGATCGAAGGCGAGATCGAAAAGGCGCTCGACAGCTTGCTGGCCCAGGCCAAACCGGCAGCCAAGACAGCGGCGCGCAAACCGGCGCGCTGAGGCGGGCGCCGGCGCGCACTCAGCCCGGTTCAGATCCGCTGCGCCGTCGCCGTCATCAGCCGCGCCGCCGCCCGCATCGCACCCCGCACCGGCGCCGGCAGCGCCACCGCGCCGGCGTCTTCGGCGGCATCGGCATGGCGGCGTTCGTCCACCTTCATCTGCTCGACGATGGCGCGCGAACGGCTGTCGGCCGCCGGCAAGCGCTCCAGGTGGCTGGCCAGGTGGGCCTCGACCTGGCGCTCGGTCTCGACGACGAAGCCCAGGCTGACGCGGTCGCCCAGCCGCCCGGCCAGCAAGCCGATGCCGAAAGCGCCGGCGTACCACAAGGGGTTGAGCAAGCTGGCGCGGTCGCCCAGTTCGTCGAGCCGGCGCTGGGTCCAGGCCAGGTGGTCGGTTTCCTCGCGCGCCGCCACCAGCATGCGCTCGCGCAAACCCTCGCTGCGCGCCGTCAAAGCCTGGGCCTGGTAAAGCGCCTGGGCGCAGACCTCACCCACATGGTTAACCCGCATCAAGCCACCAGCCAGCCGGCGCTCCACCGGCGTCATGGCGTCGTCGCCGGCAGCCGGAGCTCCCGCCGGATGAGGCCGCGACGCGTGCACGGCCCCCGCCAAGGTGCGCAAGGCGTTGTCGGCGCTGGCGATGAGTCGATCGAGTCTGTTCATGACAGGCAAGCATAGTGCAGCGCTGGCGCCCGGGCGCCCCCGGCGCGCCCACGCCCGCCGTTGCAGCCAGACAACAGACGAGACCGATATTGGGGTCAATTCTTTGCAAGGGCTGTGGCCGTCTGGTGCAATAGACACAACTTCCGCTGAGGAGGTAGGCCTGATCAGCCCCTCGCCGGGCACCCTGCCCGATCGGGACCTCTTGTTCAACCTAGGAGATAGTTGCAATGAAAAAATCCCTGCTCGCCCTGGCCGCCCTGACGGCATTCGCCGGTGCCGCTTCTGCCCAATCGTCGGTCACGCTGTTCGGCGTCGTCGACCTCGGCGCCCGCAATGTCAAGAACGGCAATGCTGGCGACATGAGCACCCTGAGCACCGACGGCATGGGCTCCAGCCGTCTGGGCTTCCGCGGTGTTGAAGACCTCGGCGGCGGCATGCGTGCCGGCTTCTGGCTCGAAGGCGCGATCGCTGCCGACGTCGGTGGTGGCGCCAAGACTGGCGCGACCGCCAACGGTTCGACCGCCAACGGTCAAGACTGGCAGCGTCGCGCCACCGTCAGCCTGATGGGCGGCTTCGGTGAACTGCGTCTGGGCCGTGACTACACGCCGTCGTTCTGGAACACCACCGTGTTCGATCCGTTCGGCACCAACGGTGTCGGCGCGTCGACCAACGTCTGGGCGCAAGCCACCCCGGGCGGCGCAGCCACCGCTGCCACCACCCAGGTTCGTGCCAACAACTCGATCGGCTACTTCCTGCCCGCCATGGGCGGCGTCTACGGTCAGCTGATGGTTGCCGCCGGCGAAGGCGTGCAGGGCAACAAGTACACCGGTGGCCGCCTGGGCTACAGCGCCGGTCCGCTGAACATCGCTGCCGCCTACGGCGTGACCGACCGGACCCTCGGGATGGTCGACGACGTCACCGACTTCAACCTCGGCGGCTCGTTCAAGGTCGGCATGGTGACCCTGATGGGCCAGTACCGCACCTCCGAGCAAGGCGTGGCCAAGAACACCGGCTACCTGGTCGGCGCTTTGGCACCGATGGGCAAGATGGGCACGCTGAAGGCTTCGTACAACTCCACCGAGTTCAAGAACGGTGCTGCGTCGCCGAAGGCCAACCAGTTCGCTCTGGGTTACATCCACAGCCTTTCCAAGCGCACCAACCTGTACGCTCACTACTCGCAGATCGACAACGACGCTGGCCTGGCACGCACCGCCAGCAGCGGCGGCCCGAGCTTCGGGACCCGCACCGGCCAGAAGTCGACCGGCTACGAGTTCGGTATCAACCACACGTTCTGATCCCCGGATCCCCTGCTTGCAGGGGACCCCTGGACCAGCAAGGCCGCCTTCGGGCGGCCTTTTTCATGAGCGGTCAGATCCTTGGCTTGGCTCTCCCGCCTGGATCCACCGAGCCGACCGCCATGAGCCACCGACTGCTACTGCCGCTGATCGCCTTGCTGCTCGCCGGCTGCGCATCCATGGCGCCCGACACGCCACGGCCAACCGTGGATCCGCTGCAATGGCACGCCGTCGCCTTGCCGGGGAAAAATCCGACGCTGTACGCGCGCAGCAGCAAGGACGGGCGGCCAGCCTGGTCGGCACGCTCGGAACGATCGGCGAGCATGTGGCGGCGCAAGCTGGCACCTGGCGCACCCGGCGAAGTCAGCTTTTCCTGGTGGGTGGACAGCCCGATCCATGGTGCCAGCGTCGCCGACGTCGACCGGGAGGACGCCCCGGCGCGCGTCATCTTCGCCTTCGCCGGCGATGTCCGCCAACTGCCGGCGCGCACGCGCATGAAGTTCGAACTGGCCGAGGCCCTGACGGGCGAGGCGCCGCCCTACGCCACCCTGATGTACGTCTGGGAGTCCAAGGATGCTGCGGCGGGCACGGTGATCATCAACCCGCGCAGCGACCGCATCCGCAAGATCGTGCTCGACGCCGGCTCGCACAACCTGCGCCGCTGGCGCGACCATCGGCGCGACCTGGCGGCCGACTTCCGCCTGGCCTTCGGCGAGGAGCCGGGCGCCTTGCTGGCGGTGGCCAAGATGACCGACACCGACAACACCGGCAGCACGGCTGAAACCTGGTACGGCCCGGTGGTGCTGCACTGACGCCGACCTCAGCACGACCGCCCGCGATAGTCCACAGGTCTTTCCCGTTTGCGCAGCGGCGCTGAAGTACCGATCATCCGCCTTGTGGCGCGCCCACTGTCAGCGCGCACCCACGCCGTCCCGGCCTGCGCCTCCAGCTCCCACTCCCGATGCTTGCTTTCATTCTGCGGCGCCTGGCCCAGGCCGTCCTGGTCATGCTCACGGTGACCTTCATCGCCTTCATGCTGTTCCAGTATGTCGGCGACCCGGTCACCAACTTGCTCGGCCAGGACGCCACGCCCGAGCAGCGCATCCAGTTGCGCGCCGACCTTGGCCTCGATGCGCCGTTTCCTGTGCAGTTCGCACGCTTCGTCGGCAACGCCGTCCAGGGTGAGTTCGGCCTCAGCCTGCGCCAGGGCCGCAGGGTCTCCGAGCTGATCGCCGACCGCCTGCCGGCGACGCTGGAGCTGTCGTTCAGCGCCGCGGTGATCGCGCTGCTGGTCGGCATCCCGCTCGGTGTCTACGCCGCGCTGCGCCGCGGCAGTTTCGGCTCGCAGCTGGCGATGACGATCTCGCTGCTCGGGGTGTCGCTGCCCACTTTCCTGATCGGCATCCTGCTGATCCTGCTCTTTTCGGTGACGCTGGGCGTGCTGCCCAGTTTTGGTCGCGGTGAGGTGGTCCAGGTTGGCAGCTGGAGCACCGGCTTTCTGACCGTCGACGGCTGGCAGCACCTGGTGCTGCCGGCACTGACTTTGTCGGTGTTCCAGCTCACGCTGATCCTGCGCCTGGTGCGGGCCGAGATGCTGGAGGTGCTGCGCACCGACTACATCAAGTTCGCGCGCGCCCGCGGCCTGCCCAATCGCGCGGTCTACTTCGGTCATGCGCTGAAGAACACGCTGGTGCCGGTGATCACCATCACCGGGCTGCAGCTGGGCTCGCTGATCGCCTTTGCCATCATCACCGAAACCGTCTTCCAGTGGCCCGGCATGGGGCTGCTGTTCATCCAGGCCGTGCAGTTCGCCGACGTGCCGGTGATGGCCGCCTACCTGTGCCTGATCGCGCTGATCTTCGTGCTCATCAACCTGCTGGTCGACTTGCTGTACTTCGGCGTCGACCCCCGGCTGCGCATCGAAAAGCCGGCCGGAGGCCATTGAGCATGACAAGCACCACTTCCAGCCCCGGCGGCGCCTGGGCGCGCTTCTTTGACAGCGACGTCTGGCACAGCTTTCGCAATTCGCCCACCGCGATGGTCGCTGCCGCGATCGCCTTTGTGTGCGTCTTCAGCGCCGTCTTCGCGCCCTGGGTGGCGCCGCACAACCCCTTCGACCTGGCGACGCTGGACTTGGCCGACGCCCGCCTGCCGCCGGCCTGGTCCGACGGCGGCAAGGCGCGCTACCTGCTCGGCACCGACGACCAGGGCCGCGACCTGCTGTCGGCGGTGATGTACGGCGCCCGCATCTCGCTGCTCGTCGGCCTGGCCTCGGTGGCCTTGTCGCTGGTGGTCGGCGTCGGCCTGGGCTTGTTGTCGGGTTTCGCCGGCGGCAAGATCGACGCCGCCATCATGCGCGTGTGCGACGTCATGCTGTCGTTCCCGGCGATCCTGATCGCGCTGCTGGTCGACGGCGTCGGCCGCGCGATGTTCCCGGGCGCCCACGACACCCTGGCCTTCGGCGTGCTGATCATCGCCATCTCGCTGTCGGGCTGGGTGCAATACGCGCGCACCGTGCGCGGCTCGACGATGGTCGAGCGCAACAAGGAATATGTGCAGGCGGCGCGCGTCATCGGCGTCTCACCCTACCGCATCATGGTGCGCCATGTGCTGCCCAACGTTATGGGCCCGGTGCTGGTGCTGGCGACGATCCAGGTCGCCGCCGCCATCCTCACCGAAGCCACGCTGTCCTTCCTGGGCGTGGGCGTGCCGCCAACCTCGCCGTCGCTGGGCACCTTGATCCGCGTCGGCAACGACTTCCTGTTCTCCGGCGAGTGGTGGATCACGATCTTCCCCGGCACCATGCTGGTGATGATCGCGCTCAGCGTCAACTTGCTGGGCGACTGGCTGCGCGACGCGCTCAACCCGCGCCTGCGCTGACCGCCATGACTGCCACCCCTTTGCTTGAAGTCCGCCACCTGCGGGTCGAATTTCCGACCCGCCGCGGCACCCTGCTGGCGCTGGACGACATTTCCTTCGACATCGCACCGGGCGAGATCCTGGGCGTGGTCGGCGAATCGGGCGCCGGCAAGTCGCTCACCGGCGCCGCCATCATCGGCTTGCTCGAGCCGCCCGGGCGCATCGCCGGCGGCGAGATCCGCTTCGACGGCCGGCGCATCGACAACCTGCCTTACGAAGAGATGCGCGCCATCCGTGGCCGCCACATCGGCGCCATCTTCCAGGATCCGCTGACATCGCTGAACCCGCTGTACACGGTGGGCCGCCAGCTGATCGAGACCATCCAGACCCACCTGCCGGTCAGCGCCGAGGAAGCGCGCGCGCGCGCGATCCGGCTGCTGCAGGAAACCGGCATCCCCGCCGCCGAGCACCGCATCAACCAGTATCCGCACCAGTTTTCCGGCGGCATGCGCCAGCGTGTGGTGATCGCACTGGCACTGGCCGCCGAGCCCCGGCTCATCGTCGCCGACGAGCCGACGACGGCGCTCGACGTCTCGATCCAGGCGCAGATCATTTCGCTGCTCAAGGGCTTGTGCAAGAACCACGGCGCGGCGGTGATGCTGGTCACCCACGACATGGGCGTGATCGCCGAGACCTGCGACCGCGTGGCCGTGCTCTACGCCGGCCGGGTGGCCGAGATCGGCCCGGTCGGCGACGTCATCCACCGGCCGTCCCATCCCTATACCGCGGGCTTGATGGGATCAATTCCGGCGATGGACGAAGACCGCGAGCGCCTGCTGCAGATCGACGGTGCGATGCCGCGCCTGAACGCCATTCCCAGCGGCTGCGCCTACCACCCGCGCTGCCCTGACGTGATGCCGCGCTGCCGGGTCGAGCGGCCCGAACTGGTCGGCGCTGGCGCGACGCGCGCCGCCTGCTGGCTGGTCGACACCAATCGGAGCAAAGCATGACGGCCCTGGTGGAAGTGAAAGACCTGGCCAAGACCTTCGACGTCTCGGCGCCATGGCTGAACCGCGTCGTCGAGGGCCGGCCGCGCCAGTTCGTGCATGCCGTCGACGGCGTCTCGTTCAGCATTCAGAAAGGCCGCACGCTGGCCTTGGTGGGCGAGTCGGGCTGCGGCAAGAGCACGGTGGCGCGGCTGCTGGTCGGCCTGTATGCACCGACCCGCGGCAACGTGCTGTTCGATGGCCAGGCCACCGACGCCAGCCGCGACCCTGCCGAACTGCGCACGCTGCGCCGGCGCATGCAGATGATCTTCCAGGACCCCTACGCGAGCCTGAACCCGCGCTGGAAGGTGCTCGACATCGTCGGCGAGCCGCTGCGCGAGCATGGCCTGTGCACCGGCGCCGGCGAGTTGCAGGCCAAGGTGGTCGAACTGCTGCTGTCGGTCGGCCTGGCGGGGGCCGATGTCGAGAAGTTCCCGCACCAGTTCTCCGGCGGCCAGCGCCAGCGCATCTCGATCGCGCGCGCACTGGCCACCGAGCCCGAGTTCCTGGTCTGCGACGAGCCGACCTCGGCGCTCGACGTCTCGGTGCAGGCCCAGGTGCTCAACATCATGAAGGACTTGCAGCGCAGCCGCGGCCTGACCTACCTGTTCATCTCGCACAACCTGGCGGTGGTGCGCCATGTCGCCGACGAGGTCGGCGTGATGTACCTCGGTCGCCTGGTCGAGCTGTCGCCCAAGGCCGCACTGTTCGCGCAGCCACGTCACCCCTATACGCGCATGCTGCTCGACGCCATTCCCGACATCCACATGTCGGGCCGCGCGCGCACGCCAGTGCAAGGCGAGGTGCCGAACC
>JAUYAJ010000731.1 GCA_030693565.1 Rubrivivax sp. | reverse complement strand
TCGGCATAGCTCTCGAAGGTGAGCGGGTTCTTCTTCTCCGGCCGCGCCAGCGTGATGGTGGCGACACGGCCGTCGTCGCTGCACTGCCAGCCGAAGTCGCGCGCTGCGTAGTGGCTGAAGGGCTTGAGGTCGTCGTTCATGGGTTGGCCTTTGCGCGGCGGAGATTGGTTTCGTATTGGCTGCGGCCCGACAGGTACTGCACCGGCCAGGCCACCGCATCCTGTTCGATGCGGGCGGCTTCGTGCAAGGTCCAGGCGGCGTCGGCCAGGTGCGGGCGGGCGACGGCGCAGAGGTCGGCGCGGCCGGCGGCGATCACCATGTTGGCATGGTCGGCCTCGTAGATGGCGCCGACGGCCACGGTGGGAATGCCGACCTCGTTGCGGATGCGGTCGGCAAACGGCGTCTGGTACATGCGGCCGTAGACCGGCTGCTGCTCGGCCACCACCTGGCCCGACGAGCAGTCGATGATGTCGGCGCCGGCGGCCTTGAAGAGCCGGGCGATCGCCACCGCGTCGTCGGCGGTGTTGCCGCCGGGGAACCAGTCGTGGCAGGACAGCCGCACCGAGATCGGCCGCTCGGCCGGCCAGGCGGCGCGCACGGCGGCAAACACTTCGAGCGGATAGCGGGCGCGGTTCTCGACCGATCCGCCGTAGTCGTCGCTGCGCCGGTTGGTCAGCGGCGACAAGAAGCTCGACAGCAGGTAGCCATGGGCGCAGTGCAGCTCCAGGATGTCGAAGCCGGCCTCGGCACCGAGCAGCGTGGCGCGCACGAAGTCGGCCGCGATGCGCTGCATGTCGCCCACCGTCATCTCGCGCGGCGTCTGCGAATTCGGCCCATAGGCAATGGCCGATGCCGACCACAGCGGCCAGTTGCCCTCCGGCAGCGGCTCGTCGGCCTGCTGCCAGCCCAGCTGGGTCGACCCTTTGCGCCCGGCATGGCCGATCTGCAAACCCATCTTCGCCTTGGAGTGGCCATGGACGAAGTCGACGACGCGTTTCCAGGCGTCGCGCTGCGCTTCGTTCCACAGCCCGGCGCAACCCGGCGTGATGCGGGCGTCGGCCGACGGGCAGGTCATCTCGGTGTACAGCAGCCCGGCGCCGCCGAGCGCGCGGGCGCCGAAGTGCACCAGGTGGAAGTCGTTCACCAGGCCGTCGGTGGCCGAATACATCGCCATCGGCGACACCACGACACGGTTCTCGACCGTCATGCCGCGCAGCGTGTAGGGCGTGAACATCGGGCTCGGCGGCTTGGCGTCGTCGGCCAGCACCAGCCCGGCGCGGCGCGCAAACCAGCGCTCGTAGCCTTCGAGCCAGCCGGCGTCGCGCAGGCGCAGGTTCTCGTGGCTGATGCGCTGGCTGCGCGTCAGCATCGAGTACATGAACTGCTCGGGTTCGAGCTGGTCGCAATACCGCGTGCCGACGACCTCGAACCATTCCATCGCGTTCCAGGCTGCGTTCTGCAGCCGCAGCACGTCGATCTCGCGCAGCGCCTGGTAGCGCGCCAGCACGGCGGGAATGTGCTCTGCCGTGTCGCCTTCTTCCTTGAACAGCCGCGTCAGTTCGATCGCGTCTTCCAGCGCCAGCTTGGTGCCCGAGCCGATGGCGAAATGCGCCGTGTGCACGGCGTCACCCATCAGCACCACATGGCTGCGACCGTTGAAATGGTGCCATTGCTGGCAGCGCACACGCTGGAAGTTCAGCCAGGCGGAGCCGCGCAGGTGGCGCGCGTTGCTCAGCAGCGGGTGGCCGCCGAGGTGGGCGGCGAACAGCTGTTCACAAAAGGCGATGGTGGCGTCGGTGTCGGCCTGGTCCAGGCCATGGGCTAGCCAGACCGATTCCGGCGTCTCGACAATGAAGGTCGTGGTCTGGTCGTCGAACTTGTAGACATGGGCCTGGAACCAGCCGTGCTCGGTCTTCTCGAAGAGGAAGTTGAAGGCGTCGAACAGCTTGGTCGTGCCCAGCCAGACGAAGCGGTTCGGCCGCGTCACGATGTCGGGCCGGAAGACCTCGGCGTACTTCTGGCGGATGCGCGAATTGATGCCGTCGCTGGCGATCAGCAGGTCGGCGTCGGCGTAGTCCTCGTCGGAGTCGGCCTCGGTCTCGAACACCAGTTCGACGCCCAACGCTTCGCAGCGCGCCTGCAGGATGT
>JAUYAJ010000728.1 GCA_030693565.1 Rubrivivax sp. | reverse complement strand
CGACTGGTGCGCGCCCGATGGCAGCGGCGCGGGCGCGCAGCGAACCGGTGGCCCGCTGTGGAGCCACTTCGAGCCGATGGCCGCCGGCGATGCACCGGCAAGCGCCGATCTGCGTGACCAGCTGCAGGCCCAGTCGCCTTTCGCCGGTCTGCGCCTGCGCCGGCTGGCCGATGCATCGGCCTGGCAGCTGCGCGGCCAGGTCCGCTTCGACGACAGCGGCGGTTTTGCCGGCTTTTCAGGCCAGGCGCGGCCGATCGACGCCGACGACGACGCCCGCGTCGATCGCTGTGCGCTCGAAGCCTTGCTCGGCGGCGCGAACACGCCGGCGCTGATTGCTGGCGGCAGCGGCACGCCCAGCCAGTGGCAGCTGCGCGCCATCAACGCGGCCGGGCAGCAACTGCTGGGCGAGCCGCCGCTGCCGCTGGGCAGCGCGTGGCCGGCCGTGCTGAGCCGCTTGCCGGTGCCGCTGCGCGCGGCCATCGAATCGTTGGCGCCCGAGCAAGCCAGCGAACAAGGTGACTGGCGACTGCGCAGGCTCGCCGTGCCCGGCATCGACGCTTCGCTCTTGCTGCTCAACCAGGCCACGGCTTCGGCTGAAGGCCAGCACGACAGCGAGACCTTCAGCTACACGATCTCGCACGATCTGCGGGCACCGATCCGCGTTGTCGAGGGCTTCACGCGCATCCTCAAGGAGGATTACGGGCAAGCCCTCGATCGGGTCGGCAACGACCACCTGGACCGCGTGCTGGGCGCGGCGGCGCGCATGAACCACATGATCGACGCCTTGCTGACGCTGGCGCGGCTGTCGTCGCAGCCACTGGCGCGCCAGCCGGTCAACCTGTCGCAGCTGGCCGGTTACGTGATGGACGAACTGCGGCGCGCGGCGCCCGAGCGTGCGGCGCAAATCGAGATCGAACCCGGCCTGCTGACCCAGGGCGACCCGACCTTGCTGCGCCAGGTGCTGGAGAACCTGCTCGGCAATGCCTGGAAGTACACGGCCAAGACGCGCAAGGCGCACATCGTCTTTTCAGTCGCCGATCACGATGGCCGGCGCGCCTATGTCGTGCGCGACAACGGCGCCGGCTTCGACATGCGCTCGTCGGACCGCTTGTTCGGGCTCTTCCAGCGCCTGCACAGCGCGAGCGACTTCCCTGGTACCGGCGTCGGCCTGGCGTCGGTCAAGCGCATCGTGCGCCGCCACGGCGGTGAAATCTGGGCCGACGCCGAACCCGGACGCGGCGCCGCCTTTCACTTCACCTTGCGCGACGAGGCCTGATCAGGCCTGCGGCCGCGCCAGTTCTTCGACCGCCTGCACCAGGCGTTCGGCCTGCGCGTCCAGGCTCAGGCCCTGGTCGGCCGCGGTGCGCTGCAGCCGCAGCCAGGCGTCGCTGCGCGACAGTGAAAAGCGGTGCATCAGCACGCCAATGGCCAGTGGCACCGGGTCGGTGAGCGGTGTGACGGCGTCGGCGTCGGCAACATCGACGTCGACTGCCAGTGGCGCCGGTCGCAGCGCCGGCGCGCCTTCACCGCCGCGCAGCCGGGCGATGACGGCGTCAACCGTCGGCACGATCTGACCGACGTCGAGCGGTTTGACCAGGTAGGCCATCGCGCCCAGCGCCTGCACCTGGGCGATGGTGTCCTCGTCGGCAAAGGCCGACAGGAACATGAAGGGGATGTGGCAGACATCGCGCAGGTATTCGGCGACGTCGAAGCCGCTCTTGCCTTCCATGCGGATGTCGAGCAAGGCCAGCTCGGGCTTGTGTTCGCGGGCCAGCAGGATGGCGTCGTCGCCGTTGTCGGCGTCGATGACTTCGTAGCCTGATTGCGACAGGCCGTGGGTGACCGTGGCCAGCACCAGCCGGTCATCGTCCACCACCAGGATCCTGCCCTTGCTCGTCATCGTTGCCGGCCTCCAAGCCACACCACAGCGTTGGATTGTCACCGAAAGCGCCGGCGGTCAGGCCGGACGCTGGACGCTGGGCGGGCGCAGTGTGACGCGTGCACGGACTTGTTCGCCGGCCTGCTCGATGGCCAGGTGGGCGCTGCGCCGCGGCAGCAGCGCGCGCACCAGGCCCAGGCCGGAGACGCCGCCGGGAATGTGGCTGAGGCTGAAACCCTCGGCGAGCCGGCCCTGGTTGGTGATGACGATGTCGACGGCGTCATCGACGCTGTGGAGTTTGCATTCGACCTCGCCTTGGGCCGCATGCTTGACCGCGTTGGTCAGCAACTCGTTGATGGTCAAGGCGATCGGGATCGACTCCGCCTCGGGCAGCAGGTGGTCCAGGTCGGCATCGGCCTCGAAACGGATGGCACGGCCGAAGGTGCGCTGCACCGACACCGTGATCGCCTCGACCACGTTGGCCATGCGCAGCGGTCCGCCAGCACCCACCTGCAGGCCGTAGACCTGGGCGATCGCCTGCACCTGGCTGACCGCTTCGGCCAGGATCGCCGCCACCTCGGGATGACGGGCGGCATTCTGCTGCAGCAGTCCGGCAACGCCTTGCAGGTTGTTCTTGATGCGATGGTGGACCTCCCGCACCAGCAGCTCGCGCTGGGCAATGGCCGCCTGCAGTCGCGCCTCCCCGGCGGCGCGCTGCTCGGTGACGTCGCTGGCCACGAGCAGCAACTGCGGGGCGACGCCGCCACTGGCGGGCAGCGGCACGATGCGGGTGTCCCAGACGCGGCTGGCTTCGCCGTCGCCGGCTTCGCCGTCGTCGAGCAGTTCGCGCGTCAGCATCTCGCTGC
Source organism: Rubrivivax sp. (assembly GCA_030693565.1). GTDB lineage: Bacteria > Pseudomonadota > Gammaproteobacteria > Burkholderiales > Burkholderiaceae_C > Rubrivivax. The sequence continues at coordinate 1,330 of JAUYAJ010000728.1, read as the reverse complement.
CAGGCGCGGCCTGCAGCAGCCAGGCCCGCAGCTGCGCCGCCTTGGCCGGCGGGCAGACTTGCTCGGGTCGGCAGCCCAGCAATTGGCCCAGCGGCCGCGCAAAAAAGGTCGCTGCCATCTGGTTGACCTGCAGCATGCGCAGGCTGGAAGCGTCGAACAGCGCGATCGCCAGCGGCGCGGTCTCGATGACGCGTTGCAGCGAGGCCTGCGCCTGGGCGATGCTGATCTCGGCCTGGCGGCGGCGCTCGATGTCGAGCAAGGCAAAGGTCAGCTGGCGGCCGGTCGCATGGGCGGCGTCACGGCCGGTGGCCACCGCATTGCCGACGACCCAGAAGGCGCGGCCGTCGCGGGCCTGCAGCTGGCACTCGAAGGTCTCAGCCCGGCCTTCGGCCAGCTTGTGCAGCCAGTCGAGCCGGCGCAGCGGGTGCTCGGCGTCGGCGGTGGCGACGATGCTGATCGGCTCGCCGACGAAGTCGGCCAGCTCGCCGGCGAACATGCGCCGCGCCGAGCGGTTCATCCACTCGATGCCGTTGGCGCCCACGGTGACGATGCCCACCAGCACCGAGTTGAGGATGGCGCGCGTGCGGTCGGCTTGCAAGGCCAGTTCCTCGCGGCCGCGCTGGCGCTCGTCGATGTCGACGAAGGAGCAGATGACGCCTGTGGCGGGTGCGTCGGCGTCGACCGGCCGCATCGCCACCTGCACCCACAGCAGGCTGCCGTCGCGCCGGCGCAGGCGGCGCTCGCCGACGAAGCGTCCCTGGCTGCGCAGCGCCTGCGCGACCCGGGCCTCGAAGTCGACGCAGGCGCGCGCGCTTTCGTAGAGCTCGGCGCCATCGAGCGCCGTGAGTTCGGTGGCGGCGTAGCCGGTCAGCGTTGCCATGGCCTGGTTGGCGCGCTCGATGCGCGACCCGCGCAGGTAGGCAATGCCGACCTCGGACAGGCTGAACATCAGCTCGCGCTCGCGCACCAGCAGTTCGAGTTCGGTCTGCTGGGCCTTCAGCCGGGTGATGTCGGTGAGCACGGCCACTGCCTCGGCGGCTTCACCGCCGGCTTCAGCGCGGCGCACCGACAGCGAATACCAGCCCGGCGCACCCGGCACCTCGGCCTCGAAGGCGCGGCCGTCGGCGAGCGCGGCATGAGCCTGGTGCAGCGCGCGCAAGGTGTCGGGGCGGTGGCCGAACACGGCGTCGAGCGCAGCGCCTGCGGCCGAGCCGTCGGCCAGGCCAAGCATGCGTTCGAAGCGCCGGTTGCAGCGCACCAGCACGTTGCCACGCAAGTAGGCAATGCCGGCGGTGGAGCCGTCGAGGATGGTCGTCAGCTCGCGCAGCAA
>JAUYAJ010000045.1 GCA_030693565.1 Rubrivivax sp. | reverse complement strand
CGCGCCGGCGCGGGCGCCGCGCCGCCCGGCGAGCCAGGCCGCCGGCAAAGCCGCCGCCAAGAGGACCCAGCCAACCAAGCCGGCCAAGCCGGCGCGCTGACGGCCGCCCTCAGTCCAGCGTCACCTCGGTGCGCACGGTGCCGGCGCGGTCGGCGGTCGCGGTGAGCGCGATCGCCGTGCCTTGTGCTCCCTTGACCACCCATTCGACGACGGCGCGGTCGGCGGTGATGTCGCGGCTGGGCAGGAAGGCCTGCTGCGACTGCTTGGGCGCATGGCCTTCGAGGTGCGCGCCTTCGACCCGTTCGCGGCCGCTGACCAGGCTGACGCCGGGCGGCAGGTGAATCTGGAACACGGTGCCACGCGCCGTCTTGCGCTCCAGCGAACGCTTGCTGATGTAAGACGGCAGGTAGCCGCTGTTGGCAACCGCGAAGCGCACGCGCCAGGTCTCGGGGCCGAGCGCGCGCACTTCAGTGCGCAGCACTTCGAGCTTGGGCAGCGACAAGGCCAGCTGCATCATCCAGGCCGGGAAGCGCGCCGCCTCGCGCTCGCGCAGCGCCGGCGGCGGGTTGCGCCAGTAGTTCATCTTGTCCCAGCCGCCGATCTCGACCATGCCCAGCTGCGGGTGGCGGAACGGCTGCCAGTCGACATGGGCCAGGCCTGCGCACTGCTCGTCGCTCCACTTCAGCAGCTTGAGGTCGTCCTCGACCGGGTGCTCGCGGTACCACTCGATCCACTGGTAGTCGGTGATGCCGGCTTCCTTGTTCGGGGCCCAGATCTCGACCGTCCAGAACAGCGCGCCCAGGTGTTCGTAAACCCAGTCCTGGGTGCCGGTGATGACCTGCTTGGGGTGGTACTTGAAGTCGTGGAAGATGCTGATCGCCGGGTAACCGGTCAGCTTGGCGCCCAGGTCCGACAGCCGCTTGTAGATCCACAAGTCCTCGGGCGTCATGTCGTCGTCGCTTTGCGTGCCCATGGGCCGCAGGATGACGCCGCTGTGGGTGTGGAAGCTGATCGCCGCGCCGATGTTCGGGTGCCCGGTGACGAAGTCGACCATCGCGCGCACCTCGGGTTCGCTGGTCGGGTAGGGGCCGGCGCCAGCCTGCTCGAATTCCTGGCGCCAGTAGGCTGGGAAGTTTCGGTTCAGGTCCAGGCCTTCGCGATCCGGGTTGGCGCTGATCTTCAGGCCGTCGTACTGCTTGAGCGTGCCTTCGGGCATCAGCCGGTAGTAGTCGCCACCGAACTCGCCGGGCTCGCGCGCCATCATCAGCCGCGGCTCGGTCGGGTGCGTTTTGTACGGGCCATGCGGGTCGGGGATGCGCATCGACAGGATGCGGCCGTCGCCGTCGATGTCCTCGACCGTCAGGCCGTCGACCGGCGCTTCGTCGTAGGGGTAGGGCCGGGTCGAGCTGCGGATGTGGCGCGGCCGGTCGGCCAGCGCGAGCTCGGCGCCGTCGGGGTTCAGGCGCGGGCAGATGTAGACGACGCGGGTGTCGAGCAGCTGGCGCACCTGGGCGTCGCTCGGGTAGCCGCTGGCCAGGTGGTGCAGCCAGTACAGGCAGGCGGTGCTGGCGGTCAGCTCGGCGGCGTGGATGTTGCCGTCGACCCAGAACGCGGGCTTGTCGGTGTCGGCGCCGGTGGCGGTGTTGGTCAGCGTGACGAGCCAGATGTCGCGCCCTTCGTGGCTCTTGCCGATCGAGCGCAGGCCCACCAGCCCGGGCAGCGCGGCAGCGTAGTCCTGCAGCAGCCGCGTCAGCTCGGGGTGGCGGTAGAACTGGTCGAAACGCGGAACGGGAATCGGCGGCATGGCAGGCAAGAGGCGAGCGACGAGGCCATGATTGTGGCGCCTGCCTGCGGCCTCTTCACTGCCCCTTGAACAGCGCCTGAAAGTGGCGCGACACCGGCAGCCGCTCGGCGCGGTCGCGCAGCGTGACGTGCATGTTGCCGTCGTCGACGCGCACCGCGGCGGCGATGTGGCGCTGGTTGACGATCAGCGAGCGGTGCAGCTGCCAGAAACGCTGGCCGTCGAGCTGGGCCAGCAACTCCTTCAGCGGCGTGCGGATCAAGGCTTCGCCGCCGCTGTGAACGACGCGGGTGTAGCGCGCATCGGACTCGAAGTAGACGACGTCGTCGACGCGGATCAACCGCACCTCCTTGCCCACCGCCGCCTGCAAGACTTCGAGCGGCGGGCTGCGCCGCAGCTGGCCGGCCAGTTGCGTGAGCAAGGCCTGCAAACCGGGCGGCGCCGCTGCAGCCGGCGGCGCCAGCCGGGACTGCACGCGCGCCAGCGCCTGCGCCAGCCGCTCGCGGTCCAGCGGCTTGAGCACGTAGTCGACGGCGCCGGCGTCGAAGGCCGCCAGCGCATGGTCGCCGTAGGCGCTGACGAAGACCACCTGGGCGCGGCTGCCGATGCGGCTGGCGACGTCGATGCCGCTCAGGCCGGGCATGCGGATGTCGAGCAAACACAGTTCGGGTTCGTGCTCCAGAAAAGCGTCCCAGGCGTCGACGCCGCTGGCCGCCTCGGCGACGATGTCCAGTTCCGGCCAGGCGCTGGCGAGCGCGGCGCGCAGCTGGGCGCGCGGCGCCTCTTCGTCGTCGGCAATCAGCGCGCG
>JAUYAJ010000724.1 GCA_030693565.1 Rubrivivax sp. | reverse complement strand
CTGCTGGAACAAGTCGTGCACGAAGCGCGGGCTGCCGTCGTCGCCGCGTTCCATCAGGTGCGCCGCCAGCACATGCTCGAAAGCCGCCACGGCCTCCCAGTCGGCCAGCGCCGTGGCCTGCGCCAGGGTCTCGAAGCGCAGTGGCGCGTGGGCACAGGCGGCGGCCTCGAGCAAACGGCGTTCGGCCTCACCCAGGCGTTCGACGCGGGCCAGGATGGCGGCGCGCACGGTGGCCGGCACGGGCAAGCTCGCCAAGGCCTTGGCGTCGGTGTCGGCGGGGCCGGACCAGCCGCCTTGGCGATCGCTTTGCAGCCAGCCGGTCTGCACCAGGTGGCGCAGCGTTTCCAGCAGGAACAGCGGGTGGCCGCCGGTGACGGCCTGCAGCCGCGCCGCCAGACCCTGGGCCAGCGCGGCGCCGCCCAGGCCGGTGAGCAGCGCGTGGGTGGCGCCGGCGGGCAGGGCCGGCAGCGCCAGCCACTGGGCCTGGCCCTCAAGCACCAGGGCGCGCAGCAGCCGCTGTCGTTCAGGGCTCAATTCTTCGTCGCGCAGCAAGAGCATCAGCGCCGGGCCGGGCCGGCTGGCGTGCAATGCCAGCAAGGCGTCGAAGCTGGCGCTGTCCAGCCACTGCACGTCGTCGAACAGCGCCAGCGCGGCGCCGGGCGGCAGCAGCCGGCGCCAGGCCTGGGCCACAGCATCGTGCAGCTGCGCGCGCGGCAGGTCGATCGGCGGCACGCTGTCGCCGGCCAGCTCGGGCAGCAGGCGCGACAGCGGGCGTTGCAGTTCCGGCGGCAGCGTGTGCGTGCTGGCGCCCAGCTCGCGCAACCAGCGCGACCAGGCGGCATAGGCGATCTGCGCCTCGCCAGGGCGGGCATCAAAGCGCCGCAGCGGCCCCTGAGCCGCGGCGAAGTCCAGCGCCAGCCGCGTCTTGCCAATGCCCGCCGGCCCCGCCAGTAGCAGCAGCGGTGGTGGGCGCAGGCGACAGGCCGCGGCCAGCTGCGCCCATTCGTTTTGCCGGCCGGCCAGCGGGGGCTGCCAGCGCAGCGCGTCGATGGCGGCGGCGTCAGCTGGGCCCACCAGCGGCGGCGCGGCGCGGTGGCCGGCTTCAGTGGCGCCCGGCTGCTCACCGCGCCGGATGCGCTCGGCCAGCTCCACCGTCAGCGCCATCGGGCGCAGGCCGAGTTCGCGGCCCAAGGCGATGCGGCAACGTTCGTACAGCGCCAGCGCGGCTTCGCGTTCACCGAGCTGGGCGTGCAACAGCATGGCGACACGGAAGTCGGCTTCTTGCAGCGCGTCGATGTCGAGCGCGCGCTGCACCGTGGCCAGCGCGGCCTGGGTCTGGCCGGCGGCGCTCAGCGTCTGCACCTGGGCCCTGGCGGCCTGGCGCCAGCGGCTGTGCAGGCGTTCGCGCGCCAGCTGCAGCCAGTCGTCGAACAGTGCCGAGCCGCTGTCCAGGCCGTCGATCAGGCGGCCGGCGTAGAGGGCGACCGCGGGCTCAAGCTGTTGTTGTCGCAGCGCGGCTTCGAAGTCCAGCAGGTCGCAGCGGCAGCCGCCGAGCACGACGAAGACGTCGTTGCCGCCGACCAGGTCGGCCAGTCCGGCTTCGCGCAGCCGGTGCAGCTCGCGGCGCAGGTTGCGCCGCGCCGACGCTTCGTCGTTGTCGCTCCACAGCAAGCCGGCCAGGCGGCTGCGGGTGGCGCTGCCCTCGACCGCCAAATAGGCCAGCAGGGCCCAGGCCTTGCGCACCGACAGCGCCACCGGCGCGCCGTCGCGCAGCAACTGCGGCGCGCCCAGCAAGCGCAGCTGCAGCCGCGGTGCCGTGGACAACGAAGGCGCCAGGCCGGTGTCGGACATCGGCGCATTCTAGGAGGCTGTCAGCGCCGATTCAGGTGTCGGTGCCGCTTTCGCCCAGCGCTGCCAGCAGCGCCTGCAGTGCGGCCTCGCGGGCCAGCTGCACGGCCTGGCCCAGCGCCACACCGCTGGCGCCTGCTGCCTGCGCGCCGGCCACCACCGCCTGGGCGTCGACGGCCAGCGCGCATTGCAGAACCTGCTGCAGCCGCGCACGCTGCGGGTAAGGCGTTTGTTCGCGCCCGCCGCGGCCGCGGGCGTCGCATTCGCAGGCCTGCAGCAATTGTTCAAAACGCGCCGGGCGGCGCAGCGCATCGCAGCGCTGCAGCAGGCGCAGCAGTGCTGCAGCGCCGAGGCTGGCGCTGCGGTGCACGTTGCCGTGTTCACGCGCCATCACCGCGCCCAGTTCGCGGCAGTCGCTGGGCACGCGCAGGCGTTCGGACAGCTTGGCGGCCAGGCGTTCGCTGCGGCCTTCGTGGCCGAGGTGGCGCGGCCACTGGTCACGCGGCGTGCTGCCCTTGCCCAGGTCGTGCACCAGGCAGGCATAACGCACCGGCAGTGGCGCATCGAAGGCAGCGGCCTGGTCGAGCACCAGCATCTGGTGCAGGCCGGTGTCGATCTCGGGGTGGTGTTCGGGCGGTTGCGGCACGCCCCACAAGCGGTCCAGCTCGGGCAGCAGGCGTGCCAGCGCGCCGCATTCGCGCAGCAGCTCGAACATGCGGCTGGGCCGCGCTGCCATCAGCCCGCGCGACAGTTCTTGCCAGACGCGTTCGGGCACCAGGGCGTCGACCTCGCCGGCGTCCACCATGCGCCGCATCAGCACCTGGGTTTCGGGCGCGACACTGAAGTCGGTGAAGCGGGCGGCGAAGCGCGCCACGCGCAGCAGCCGCACCGGGTCTTCCTCGAAGGCTTCGGAGACATGGCGCAGCACGCGCGAGGCCAGGTCGCGCTGGCCGCCGAAGGGGTCGATGAGGCTGCCGTCCTCGGCCTGGGCGATGGCGTTGATGGTGAGGTCGCGGCGCGCCAGGTCCTGCTCCAGCGTGACCTCGGGTGCGGCATGGAAGGTGAAGCCCGCGTAGCCCGGCGCGGTCTTGCGTTCGGTGCGCGCCAGCGCCACTTCTTCGCCAGTCTGCGGGTGGATGAAGACCGGGAAGTCCTTGCCCACCGGCTTGTAGCCGGCGTCCAGCAGCTGCTGCGGGGTGGCGCCGACGGCGACCCAGTCGCGGTCGCTCGCCGGCAGGCCGAGCAAGGCGTCGCGCACGGCGCCGCCGACGACGTAGAAACGCGCCGTCACGGCGAGCGTGCGCTGCGGTAAGGCTCTTCGAAGTCGAGGAAATCGGCCTCGGCCATGGCGTCGGCAATCCAGCGCGCCACGCCGGGCAAGGCGGTGACGCGCTCGACATAGGCGCGCACCGGCGCGCTGATGGGCAGCGCATAGCAGCGCAGCCGCATGCAGACGGGGGCGAAGTAGGCATCGGCGGCGCTGAAGCGGCCGAACAGCATCGGCCCGCCACTGGTCTGCAAAGCATCGGTCCACATCTGCTCGATGCGGGCGAGGTCGCGGCGCACGCCTTCCTGGCCAGCCCAGACGGTGCGGCCGATGTCCGGCAGCGCGGCCTCGATGTTCATCGGGCAGTGCTGGCGCAGATCGCCGAAGCCGGCGTGCATTTCGGCGCACAGGCTGCGGGCGCGGGCGCGATGGCGCGCCGCGGTCGGCCAGACGCCGTGATCCGGGAACTCTTCGTGCAAGAACTCGACGATGGCCAGCGTGTCCCAGACCGCAAAGCCGTCGCTGACCAGCACCGGCACGGTGCGCGCCGGGCTGTAGCCGGCCACGGCCTGGCGGAAGGCCGAGTTCTCGGCGAAGTCCAAGCGCAGCTTGACCTCGTCGAAGGCGATGCCGAGCTGGGTCATCAGCACCCAGGGGCGCATCGACCACGACGAATAATTCTTGTTGCCGATCACCAGTTGCAGCGTCATCGCAGGCTCCGTGTCGCAGGAGTGCCAATGCTACGGCTTGCGCGTCAGCCGCGCCCCGCCAGCGCCCGCCAGTGGCCGTAGCGCGAGCAGCCTTGCGCCGCGCCCAAGTAGCCGGGCGCCACCGCCGCCAGCGCGCTGGCCTGGATGCCGAGCGCGTCCAGCCCTGGCATGCGCCCGCTGGCGACGCTGTCGACCCGCATCGAGTCGAGGTTGTCGCGCGACATCAGCGGCGCGCCGGGCAGCCATTCGAGCAGCCGCGCCTGCCAATAACCCAGCACCATCGGCAATGCGATCTGCGGCCGCGCGTGGCCAGCCCAGCGGCCGGCCAGGCGCACCAGTTCGGCCAGCGTGTGAACTTGCGGCCCGGCGCACTCGAAGGTCTGGCCGCTGGACTGCGGCTGCGCCAGGCTGGCGAGGATGGCGCGGGCGACGTCGGCCACCCAGACGGGTTGGAAGCGCGCGCTGGCGCCGGCCCGCGGCCGCCCCGGCGCCAGCGCCTGCAGGCTGGCCAAGAGGTTGAGGAAGCGGTCACCGGCGCCGAAGATCACCGACGGCCGCAGCACGGTGACGTCCAGACCGCTGCCGCGCAGCGCTGACTCGCCCGCGGACTTGCTGCGCAGGTAGAGCGAGGGCGCGTCGGCGCCGACGGCCAGTGCGCTGACATGGACGACGCGGCGCACGCCAGCGCGCGTGCAGGCCGCAGCCAGCCGCTGCGGCAGCTCGACATGGACATGCTGGAAGTCGGCAGCGCGGCCGTGCAGGATGGCGACCAGGTTGACGACGGCGTCGACGCCGCCGAGCAGCTGCGCCAGCTGGGCGTCGTCGTGGACATCGGCAGCGACCAGCTCGACCGTCGGCAGCGGCTGCAAAGGCGAGCCATGGGCGAGGCGGCGCGTTGGCACGACAACGCGGTGGCGGCCCTGGGCCACCAGTTGCTCGCACAGCGTGCGGCCAACGAAGCCGGTGCCGCCCAGCACCAGCAGCCGCGGCGCCGGGGGGTCGATGCGACTGGTGGCGCTCATGGAATCTGACGGTCGGTGGGCGGGGCGTCGTTGGCGCGCGGGCCGATCGCGGCGCCCAGCCTGGCCTTGAGCGGCTGCGCCGGCAGGCCGAGCACGGCGCTGTAATAGACGGCGTTGGACAACACCTTCTTGACGTAGTCGCGGGTCTCGTTGAAGGGGATGCCTTCGGCCCAGGCCGCAGGTTCGAGCACGCCGGCCTCGCGCCAGCGCCGCGGCCGGCTCGGGCCGGCGGTGTAGGCCGCCGCGGCCAGCGCCTGCGAGCCGCCGAAGTCGTCGAGCACCAGCTTCAGGTAGCTGGTGCCCAGCGCCAGGTTGGTGTCGCGGTCGTTGATCATGCCGGGCTTGAGGTCCAGGCCGATCTTCTTCGCCGTCCAGCGCGCCGTGGCCGGCATGATCTGCATCAGCCCGGAGGCGCCGGCATGCGAGCGCGCGTCCATGATGAAACGCGACTCCTGGCGGATCAGGCCGTACATGTAGGCCGGGTCGACGCCGATTTCGCCCGCCTTGGCCAGCACGTCGGCACGGAACGGGGTCGGGAAGCGCTGCGCCAGGTCGATCTCGACGCGCGTGCGGTCGCTGGTGTTGATGCAGCGGTCCCAGACCTCGCGCTCGCAAGCCCACTGGGCGGCGGCCAGCAGTTCGCGGTCGGCCAGGCCGCGCAGCGAATAATTCCATTCGCGCACGCCTTCGCTGCGCAAGCCCAGCGCCAGCAGTTGCAGTGCGCGCGCCAGGCCGGGCTGGGCGCGTGCGGCCTGGCGTTCGGCGTCGGTCAGCGGCTGCGGCGCTGCCGGCATCACGAGCTTGGTGCCCAGCTCTTCGGTGGCCAGCTTGCCGTAGAAGTTCAGCTGCGGCGCGATCGACTCGAAAGCCTGGCGCGCGACCTGGCGGTCGACGTCGCCGTCGGCGCCCGGCTTGGCGCGTGCCTGCAAGGCGCGCGCCTTCCAGTAGACCCAGGCCGGATCACGCTGTTCGGCCGCGCTCATCGCGTCGACGGCCAATTGCACCAGCGCCCAGCGCTCGGCGCCGGCGCTCGGTGAGCGCAGCGCAGCGCGCACCTGCCAAGCCAGGGTGTCGTCGGACCAGGCCGGCTCGCCGCCTGGGCGCTGCAACTGCTGCCAGGCACGCTGGTAATGGTCGGCGGCCTGCGGCAACAGCTTGAGCGCGGCTTGCTTGCCGGTGGCAGCCCAGGCCAGCGCTGCGTGCGCCGGGCTCAGGCGCTTGGTCCAGCCGGCGTCGAGCTGGCCGGCGGCGGCGTCGGGGTCGTTGGCGGCCAGCCGCATCAGCGCCAGCAAGGCCAGCTCGGCCTGGCTGCCGGTGGGCGTGCCGGTGCTGCGCGACAGCGCGCGTGCCGGGTTGTCGAACAAGGCGCTGACGGCTTGCGCCGCGCGGCTGTCGAGCATTGCCACCGCGGCCTGGGCGGCGCGTGGCCGGTTGGCTTCGGTCGCCAACTGCGCCTTTTGCCAGACCTCGGCGGCGCCGAACTGGCGCGCCGCCACCAGGGCGCTGGCCATCAGGTTGCAGCCGTCGTCGAGTTCACGCTGGCCGTACCAGGCGCTGCGCGCCGCGTCGCGCACGTCTTCGCCGGCGGCATGGCGCGTCAGCAGCGCGTAGCAGGTGACTTCGCGGTCGTCGTTCATGCGGAACTTCGGCATGTCGCGGCTGAAGTTGGGCCAGTCGCGGCGTTTGCCCAGCTCGAGCAGCCAGTCGTTGCGCAGCCGGTCTTCGACGTAGGTGCCTGGCCAGCGGGCATAGAAGGCGTCGAGCTCGCGTTGCTGGGCGTCGGCCAGGCGATTGCCGAGCTCCCAGTAGTCGACCCACATTGCCAGCGGGTGGCCGGCGGCGGCCGCGCGCAGAGCCGAAAGCCGGGTCTTGTTCTTGTCGCGCAGCGCCTCGCGGGCCTCGACGATGGCGCTGTCGCTGACTTGCGCATGGACGGACAGGGCACCACCGAGCAGCACGAGCGACAGCGCGGCCAGGGCGCGCGGCCAGCGGCGAGGGTCGGGGATGGG
>JAUYAJ010000723.1 GCA_030693565.1 Rubrivivax sp. | reverse complement strand
CGCGGCACGCCGGAGATGACGTCGGTGTTGATCTGCCCGAGCAGCAGGCCCAGGATGATCATCGCGATCGCCTTGATCAACGAGCCCGAGGCCAGCACCACGGCGCCGATCAGGCCCAGCGTCATCAGCGAGAAATATTCGGCCGGGCCGAACTTGAAAGCGACCTCGGTCAGCGGCGGCGCGAAGGCGGCGATGATGATCGTGCCCACGCAACCGGCGAAGAACGAGCCCACACCGGCCGCGGCCAGCGCCGGGCCGGCGCGGCCTTTGCGCGCCATCGCGTAGCCGTCGATCGCCGTCACCACCGAGCTCGACTCGCCGGGGACGTTGATCAGGATCGCGGTCGTCGAGCCGCCGTACTGGGCGCCGTAGTAAATGCCGGCCAGCATGATCAGCGCCGGCGTGGCGTCCAGGGCGTAGATGCTGGGCAGCAGCATCGCGATCGTCGCCACCGGGCCCAGGCCCGGCAGCACGCCGATCAAGGTGCCCAGCAAGGCGCCGCCGAAGGCATACAGCAGGTTCTGTAGCGTGAAGGCGACCGAGAAGCCGAGCGACAGGTTGTTCAGCAGATCCATGTCGTGCGCCTCAGCCGGTGATGAAGACAGGCCACAGGGGAATCACCAGATTCAGCCCGTAGATGAAGATACCCCAGGATCCCGCGGTCAGCACCACACTGTTCACCAGGACTTCCTTCCAGTGGAACTCGCCGCTGGTCAGGCTGGACACGATGATCAACATCGGCAGCGTCACGATCATGCCCAGCCTGGGCAGCAGCAGACCAAACAGGATCACGGAAGACAGGATGACGCCCAGCGGCTTCCAGGCAAAGCCGCCGATCGGGTCGCCGCCATCGGATTCGATGGTCAGCGCCTTGAAGGCAACCAGCGCCCCCAGCGCGGCCAGGATGACGCCCAGGCCGAAGGGGAAGAAGCCCGGGCCGGGTCGCGCCGAACTGCCGAAGTTGTAGTTGGTGGCGCCCCAGGCAAAACCCAAGCCGACAACGATGAATATCAGCCCCGACCAGAAGTCGCGCTCGCTCTTGATTTTCAAGGGTCTCTCCTCCGTACTCTGACCTGCGGCGCATTCTAGGTAGCAGCGCCCCTGGGCCGGCTGTGGGTTTCACGTAAGCCTGAACGATCGACCACCCGGCACCGCCTTCAGCTGCCCTGGCCCAGCCCCGGCGTGCTGCGCAGCACCTCTTCGATCGTCGTCACGCCTTCGGCGACCTTCATCGCCCCGGCCAGGCGCAGCGGCCGCATGCCGTCCTTGACGGCCTGGCGGCGCAAGGCGTCGACGTCGAGCACCGGGTGCACGGTGGCACGCGCCTCTTCGGTCATCACCAGCAGTTCGTAAAGCCCGGCGCGGCCGCGGTAGCCGGTGTGCCGGCACTCCAGGCAGCCGACCGGCTTGCAGGGGCGCACGCCGCCCGACAAGCGCCAGGGCTTGGCCATCTCGTCCAGCACTTCGCGCGTGGTGCTGTCGTCGCGCACCTTGCAGGCCGGGCACAGAACGCGCGCCAGCCGCTGCGCCAGCACGCCGACCACCGTGCCGCCGATCAGGTAGGGCGGCACACCGAGGTCGATCAGCCGCGTGATGGCACTGGCGGCGTCGTTGGTGTGCAGCGTGCTGAACACCAGGTGGCCGGTGAGCGCGGCCTGGATCGCCATCTCGGCAGTGGCCAGGTCGCGGATCTCGCCGACCATGATGATGTCGGGGTCCTGGCGCATCAGCGCGCGCAGGCCTTCGGCGAAACCCATGTCGATGGCGCTGTGGACCTGGGTCTGGTTGAAAGCCGGCTCGATCATCTCGATCGGATCTTCGATGGTGCAGACGTTGACGGCCTCGCTGGCGAGCGACTTCAGCGTCGAATACAGCGTCGTCGTCTTGCCACTGCCGGTGGGGCCGGTGACGAGCACGATGCCGTGCGGGCGCGCGATCAGCGCCTGCCAGCGCTTGGCGTCGTGGGCGCCAAAGCCCAGCGCCTCGACGTCCTTGAGCACGGTCTCGGGGTCGAAGATGCGCATCACCATCTTTTCACCAAAGGCCGTCGGCAGCGTCGACAAACGCATCTCGACCTCGCCGCCGGGGCCGTCGGGCGTGTCGGGGCGCTTGGTCTTGATGCGCCCGTCCTGCGGCCGCCGGCGCTCGACCACGTCCATGCGGCCGAGCAGCTTGATGCGCGCCGTCATCGCGCTCAGCACCGTCTGCGGCAGCTGGTAGACGGTGTGCAGCACGCCGTCGATGCGAAAGCGGATGGCGCCGATTTCGCGCCGCGGCTCGAGGTGGATGTCGCTGGCGCGCTGGTCGAAGGCGTATTGCCACAACCAGTCGACCACCTGGACCACGCCCTGGTCATTGGCGTCGAGCTGCTTGTTGGCCTTGCCGAGCTCGACCAGCTGCTCGAAGCTGGCGCTGGGCGAGACCTCGCCGGTCTTTTGCGCAAAACGCACCGATCGGGCCAGGGCGTAGAACTCGGTCGTGTAGCGCCGCACATCGTCGGGGCTGGCCAGCACCAGGCGCACGCTGCGCCGGGTGTGGGCCTCGATCTCCGGGACCCAGCCGATGTCGAAGGGTTCGGCGGTGGCGATCGTCACCTCGGTAGCGCTCATCGTCACCGGCAACGCGCAGCGGCTCTCGGCGTAGCGCACCGACATGACGTCGGCGACGCGCCCGACATCGGCGCGCAGCGGGTCGATGCGCAGGTAAGCCAGGCCACAGCGGCCGGCCAGCCACTCGGTCAGCGCTTCGGCGTCGAGGGCATGCGCGCTGCCCACGCGGGTCAGGCCGGCGCCACCCAGGCGCACCAGCGCATGCAGGCTCGAAGCGCCGGCGCCCAGGCGCGCGCTGACGCGCTCGGCGTCGTCGGCGGCGACCACGCCGTCGTCACACAACCAGGTCAGCAGGGTTCGCCAGTCGAGCCGGCCGGTGGGGACGTTGCGCTTCTTCATGAGGGGGTGGCGGTGGCGTTGGCGTTGTCGGAATAGGGTCTGACCATGCGCAGCCACTTGCGTGCCGGCAGGCCGAGCGTGCCAAAGCGCGCTGCCAGGGCGTCGGCACGGGCGATCAACTCGTCGCGGCCTGGCACCACAACGGCGCGGCCGGCGACGACGACGGTATTGCCTTCGCGCGTCGGCCGCAGGCTCCAGACCTGGTCGGTGCCGAACACAGCGGCGATGCGCGCCGCGCTGCGCTCGAAGCTGGCGTCGCGGCCGAACAGGTTGACGCTGAGCAGCCCGCCATCGGCGAGCGCGGCGTGACAGTCGGCATAGAAGGCTTCGTCGTCGAGCACCGGCGCCGCCGCCTCGTGGTCGTAGAGGTCGACATGCAACAGTTGCACGCTGAGCGGCGCCGCCTGGCGCCGCAGCCAGCGGCCGGCGTCCATCGTCACCACCTGCAGCCGCTCGTCGTCAGCGGGCAGGTGGAACCAGAGCCGATTGGCGCCGACGACCAGCGGGTTGATCTCCACCGCCAGCGTCTGCATGCGCAGCTGCTGGTGGGTGAAGCGCGTGATCGCGCCGGCGCCCAGGCCGAGTTGCACCGCCAGCCCCTGGCCGAGCGCCTCAGTCGGCAGCCAGAGCAAGCTGGCCAGCATGCGCTGCACGTAGTCGAGCTCCACCTGCTGCGGCTTGCGGATGCGCATCGCGCCCTGGACCCAGATCGAGCCCAGGTGCAGGTAGCGCACGCCATCGAACTCTGACAAGGTGACGGGCGTGGTCGCTGCAGGCATGGCCGCGACGATAGCGCAGCGCCAGCGCGACGCGCCCCGGCGCGGGCGTCGCCTTCTGCCGCCCACATTCCTACAGCCCGGCAGCCGCCAGCGCCGCCTGCCAGGCCGCCCGCTTGTGTTCGAAGGACTGGCTGGCGTTGGCCGGGCTGGTCGACGGCAGGCGCCGGACCGTCAGCCCCAGGGCTTGCAGGTGGCGCTGCGCACGCGCCGACTCGGCGCCGTTGTGGACGACGAACTGCAGCGCCGGCGCACGCTGGCGCAGGCTGGCGAAGTCGTTGAATTCAGGGTCCTCGATCGCCTGGTCCAGGCTGCCCAGGCGGCGGCAACTGGCGTAGACATCCCAGACACCCAGGCCGCGCCGGCGCAGCTCGGCGAGCCGCTGCGGGTAAGCCAGGGCCGGCAGGTCGACCGCCCAGATCGCCGTCAGCAGCGGCCAGAACAGGTTGCGCGGGTGGGCGTAATACTGCTGCGCCGCCAGCGACGCGGCGCCGGGAAAGCTGCCCAGCACCAGCAGCCGGGTGCGCCGGTCCAGCAC
>JAUYAJ010000709.1 GCA_030693565.1 Rubrivivax sp. | reverse complement strand
GGTCGAGGTGGCCAGCGAGCCGGCGGCGCAGGCCCAGGCCCAGGCCCAGGCCCAGGCACCGGTGCCGGTGCCGGTGCCGGTGCCGGTGCCGGTGCCGACGGCCATTGCCCCGGCCGACGACGAGCGCAGCCGCCAGATCGCCAGCCTGGACTGGCCGGCGCTGCAGGCCGCGGTCGCCGACTGCCGCGCCTGCACGCTGTGCGAGAGCCGCCGCCAGACGGTGTTCGGCGTCGGCGCGTTGCGGGCGCCCTGGATGGTGGTCGGCGAAGCGCCGGGCGAGCAGGAAGACGCCAGCGGCGAACCTTTTGTCGGCGCCGCCGGTCAGTTGCTCGACCGCATGCTGGCCGCGCTCGGCCTCAGCCGCGACGCCGATGCGGCGGCGCAGCAGGTCTACATCGCCAATGCGCTGAAGTGCCGGCCGCCGCGCAACCGCAACCCGGCGCCCGAGGAGATGGCCGCCTGCGAGCCTTTCCTGCGCCGCCAGATCGAGCTGCTGCGCCCGCGCATCATCCTGGCGATGGGACGTTTCGCGGTGCAGTCGCTGCTGCGCAGCAGTGAGCCGATCGGCCGCCTGCGCGGCCGCGTGCACCAGTTGCACGGTGTGCCGCTGGTGGTGACCTACCACCCGGCTTACCTGCTGCGCAACCCGGCCGACAAAGCGCGCAGCTGGGACGACTTGTGCCTGGCGGCGGCCACCGCCGAGGCGGCCGGCGCGCGCTGATCGCCAGGGCCACCGGGCCGGCTCAGCCTCAGGCTTTGCGCGCCAGCATGGTCCACAGGAAGGGCGCGCCGAACAAGCCGCTCGCCGGGCTCGGCGTGTTCATCTGGCGGATGCTGTGCACTTGCAGGCCGCCACCCCAGATCTCCCGCAAGCGCTGTTCGGTGTAGCCCAGGCCGCCACCCAGCGAGCGCCGTTCATAGACTTCGTCGTCGCTGTAGCCGCTGCCACCGTCGGGGCGGAAACAGACCAGTCCGAACCAGCCGCCGGGTGCAAGCGCGTTGACGACGAGTTCGACGTAGCGGCTTCGGCGATGCGGGGCGATGTGGTGGAAGCAGCCCGAGTCGTAGATCAGTTCGTGGCTGCCAGGCTGGAGGTCGAGTTCAAAGACCGACTGCTGGCGCAGGCGAACGTCGGCACCGGCCTGCGCGACACGCTGGCGCGCCCAGTCGATCGCGGTGCGGGAGTAGTCGACGGCTTCGACCGCAAAGCCGTGGCTGGCCAGGAAGATGGCGTTGCGCGCGTTGCCGCATCCCAGGTCGAGCGCGCGCCCGGGGGGCAGCAGCCCATCGACCACCCAGGTCGCCAGGCTCTCGTCGGGGCTGGTGCCGAAGATGGGGCAGGGCTTGGCACGGTCTTGATAGAACGCGTCCCACCAGTCCTGCTGGCGGCCGGCCAGCAGCGCATCGAGCTCGGCCAGGCGGCGGTCATCGAGGCGCAGGGCTTGCGCGGGCGGCGCCGCAGGCGTCGACACGGGGCTCAGCCCTTGGGCGCCTTCTTCGGCCGTTTCCAGGCCGTGATCGTCGCCTGGCGCGCCCGCGCCACGGTGAGCTGGCCGGCTGGCGCGTCTTTCGAGACCGTCGAGCCGCCACCGACGGTGGCGCCTTCGCCGATCACCACCGGCGCCACCAGCACGCAGTTCGAGCCGATGTGGGCGTCGGCGCCGATCACGGTGCGGTGCTTGTTGGCGCCGTCGTAATTGGCGGTGATGCTGCCGGCGCCGAAGTTGACGCGCTCGCCGACCGTGGCGTCGCCCAGATAGGCCAGATGGTTGGCCTTGGCGCCGGCGGCCAAGGTGGCGTTCTTGACCTCGACGAAGTTGCCGATGTGGACCTCGGCGCCGAGCACCGCGCCCGGACGCAGGCGGGCGAACGGGCCGACCAGCGCGCCTTCGCCGACGACGGCGCCGTCGATGTGACTGAACGGGTGGATCACCGCGCTGGCTCCGATGTCGGCGTCGCGCAGCACGCAGTGGGCACCGATGCGCACGCCGTCGGCCAGCCGCACCCGGCCTTCGAAGATGCAGTTGACGTCGATCTCGACGTCGGCGCCGCATTGCAGGCTGCCGCGCTGGTCGAAGCGCGCCGGGTCGCGCAAGCGCACGCCGGCTTCCATCAGCGCCTCGGCTTGCGTGCGCTGGTGGCGCCGCTCGAGGTCGGCCAGTTGCAGCGGGCTGTTGACGCCCAGCACCTCGGTCTCGCTGGGCGTGGCGCTGGCGACCACCGGCATGCCGTCAGCGACCGCCATGGCGACGATGTCGGTCAGGTAGTACTCGCGCTGGGCGTTGTCGTTCTTCAGCGCCATCACCGCGCGCTTGAGCCAGGCCGTGGGCGCGGCCATGATGCCGGTGTAGATCTCGCCGATGGCGCGCTGCGCCGGCGTCGCGTCTTTGTGCTCGACGATGCCGAGCACGGCGGCGCCGCCCGCGCTGCGCACGATGCGGCCGTAGCCGCTGGCGTCGGCCAGGGTGATCGTCAGCAGCGCCAGCTGCGTGCCGGCGCAGGCCGCGACCAGCGCGGCGGCGGTCTCGGTGCGGATCAGCGGCACGTCGCCGTTGAGGATCAGCGTCACCGGGTTGGCGTCGGCCAGCACGGGCACCACTTGCTGGATGGCGTGGCCGGTGCCCAGCTGCGGCAGCTGGCGCACCGCGCTGGCGCCGCTGCCGGCGATGGCCGCTTCGACCTGCTCGGCGCCATGGCCGGTGATGACGACGGTGTGCGCCGCGCCCAGGCCGCTGGCCGCGTCCAGCACATGCTGCAATAGACTGCGCCCGCCGATGCGGTGCAAGACCTTCGGCAACGCCGACTTCATGCGGGTGCCTTTGCCCGCGGCCATGACGACGACATTGAGTGCCATGCGAGAGTCTCTACTGAAAACGCTGATTATCGGCGTGCTGATGCTGCTGCTGACGGGCTGCAGCACGCTGCGGCTGGCCTACAACAGCGGCCCTCAGCTGGCCTGGTGGTGGGTCGACGGCCAGTTCGATTTCAGCCGCGAACAGGCGCCGGCGGTGCGCCGGGCGCTCGACCAATGGTTCGACTGGCATCGCGGCAGCCAGCTCACGGACAGCGCCGCGCTGCTCGCCGCCTGGCAGCCTCAGGTGCTGGAGCCGGCGACGGCCGGG
The DNA here is from genome assembly GCA_030693565.1 of Rubrivivax sp. Classification (GTDB taxonomy): domain Bacteria; phylum Pseudomonadota; class Gammaproteobacteria; order Burkholderiales; family Burkholderiaceae_C; genus Rubrivivax. The sequence goes on along the minus strand of JAUYAJ010000709.1, from coordinate 465 downwards.
CGCGTGTGCGGCTGGCTGGACCAGGCGCGTGAACGCCTGCAGCCGGCGCTCGACCAGGCGCTGGTGCTGGCCGCCGGCCAGGCGCTGCGGCTGCGCGAGCCGCAGTTCCGCCACCTTGAGCAGCAACATGCCAAGGCGTTGGCGCGGCTGCGCGAAGACTTTCTGCAGCCCGATCCCGAGGCCCGCCTCAAGGCCGCCACCGGGCGCAGCGTCGATCGTGCCGAGTCGTTCTACGGCAGCCTGGGCGAGGCGCAAAAACGCGTGCTGGCGGCGGGTGCCGTGGCCTCGCCCTTCGACGCCGAGGCCTGGCTGGCTGAGCGCCAGGCGCGCCAGCGCGACACCGTGGTGGTGCTGCGCCGGCTGGTTGCCGATGGCGCCGACAACGCGACGGCGCAGGCTGCGCTGCGGGCGCTGGCCGAGCGCGTCGAGCGCTCGCCGCGGCCGGCTTACCGGGCCTACCAGCAG
>JAUYAJ010000044.1 GCA_030693565.1 Rubrivivax sp. | reverse complement strand
CGCGCCGGCGCTGGGCGGCAAAGCCTGGCTTGGGCATGGCAGCGACGACCACGGCACGACGCTGGGCGCTGCGCTGGCCGGCCGCCTCGGCGCGTCGGCCGAATGGCTGCTCAGCGCCAGCGGCCATCGCGCCGGCGCGCTCGGCAACCTGGGCAGCAACGATGCCGCCCACGTCGAACGCACGGCGCCGAATCCGCAGCGCCAGCGCGGCCAGTCGCTGCTGGCCAAGCTGGTCTGGCGTCCGCTGGCGGGCCAGCGCCATGTGCTGACCGCCGAACACGTGGCCAAGGACGGCTGGGTCGACCTGTTGTCGAGCCGCACCAAGCCGCCGTTCACGGGCAGCGCGGCGACCATTGCTGCCGCCGTCGTCGGCGAAGACTCGGCCAAGGAGATGACGCGCCAGCGCCTGGGCTGGGACGGCCGCTGGACGCTGCAGTCGGCCTGGGCCGATCGCCTGCAGGCGTCGTTCACCTGGCAGGACAGCAGCGCACGCGACAGCGGCAAGACGCTGCGCAACGACGGCGGCGTGCGCAGCCGCGACACGAGTTACGAGGAGCGCGCGCTGCAGCTCACGCTGCAGGCCGAGAAGCACCTGCCGATCGCGGCCGGCTGGTCGCAGACGCTGAGCTACGGCTTCGATGCCTTGCGCACCGACATCGCCAGCCTGGCGCGTGGCTTCGACCCGGCGCCGCTGGCGCCCTTCGCCGCCAAGCGTTATTTTCCCGACACCCGCGACAGCGGCCAGGCGGTCTACCTGCAAAGCGAAATCAGCGACGGCCGCTGGAGCATCACGCCGGGCCTGCGCATCGACCACTTCGAGCTCGACGTGCTGAGCCAGGACGGCTACCACCCGACGGTGTCGGCGACGCCGGGCAAGTCGATGTCCGGTTCGGCCACCAGTCCCAAGCTCGGCGTGCTCTACCGCGCCAGCCCGGCCTGGTCGTTCTACGGCAACCTGGCGCGCGGGTTTCGCGCCCCCGAAGGCCAGCAGGTCAACAGCGCGCTTGAAGTCTCTACCGCCAAGCTGCTGCCCAACCCCGATCTTCAGCCCGAGAAGAGCCGCAACATCGAGGTCGGCGCGCGCTGGAGTGGCGGCGGCCTGAAGCTCGAGCTGGTGCTGTTCGAGTCCAGGTACAGCCAGCTCATCGTCGAGAAGAAGAACCTGGGCACGGCCAACGGCGCGCCCGCCAGCGTCGCCAACCCGACGCTGTTCCAGACCGTCAACATCGACCGCGCCACCATCAGCGGCGCCGAGATCAAGGGCCAGATGGCCTGGGGCCGCGGCGCCGGCGGCGACTGGAGTTCGCCATTCAGCTACGGCCGGCTGCGCGGCACCGACGACGCCAGCGGCCAGCGCCTGAACCACATCGACCCGGCCAAGCTCAACCTCGGCCTGCGTTTCGAAACCGCCGGCTGGCACGCCCAGCTCGACGTCGTGCACCATGACGCCAAGCGGCCGTCCGACCTGGGCAGCCTGCTGGTTGGCAACGCGCCCAACGTCGGCACCCAGTTCACGACGCCCGCGGCCACCGTCGTCGACCTGTGCGGCCAGTGGCGCATCCGCAAGGACTTGCGGCTGAACCTGGCGGTCGGCAACCTGACGAACCGCAAGTACTGGCACTGGTCCGACGTGCAGGGCCTGCGCACCGTGCCGGGACTGGCCGACGCCTATACGCAGCCCGGCCGCCACTACAGCTTTTCACTGGTGCGCGAGTTCTGAGCCAGCGGCCCGGGCTTGCCGTCGCTGCGCCCCGGTGCGAGCATCGGGCCTTCGACGAAGGAGACGACATGGCCCGACCGACGATGGATCCCGAGGCGCTGATCTCGATGTTCGAGAGCGCCACCGCCCAGCAAGGCGCGCAGCTGCGCAAGGCCGCCGGCGACGCCACGCTGTCGGCGCTGCAAGGCCGTGAGCTGTCGCTGAAAAACATCCGCGCCGCGCTCAAGAGCGTGGCCGATGCCGCCAGCCTGGGCGCGGCCAAGAACGCCGGCACCGGCGTCGACGCCCAGGCGCTGCTCGACAACGCCGTCGCCGGCATGGACGACGCGCTGCTGAAAGCCGTCGACGCCAACCGCGTTGCGCTGGAGCAGCTGGTGGCGCAAGGCGCCGACCTGCGCGAGAAACACCTGAAGAAGGCACTCGATGACCTCGACAAGTTCGAAGGCACGATGTTCGCCACGCTGAAGAAGACCGCCGCCGGCGCCGGCGCGCCGCTGGCCGGTGCTTGGGGCCAGGTGCTGGAGAAGATGCAGGCCGGTGGTACGCTGTCCGGAGCCCAGGCCGCCAGCACGGCCGAACAGATGGCCGAGCAGATGCAGGCGACGGTGCGCAGCTCGCGTGCCGCCGGCCTGCGTGCGGCCCAGGCATTGGCCGAGAGCTACACTGCGATGGTCAGCGGCGTGCTCATCGGCATGTCCGACGCGCTGCAAAAAGGCAGTTCACCGAAAGCGCCGCCGCGCCGCAAGTAGGGCGCGGCTGCTTCTGGTTTGCCACCGATACCGGGCCGGGCCCGGGAAACAATTCTAGGAGGACTCCATGTCTGAAGCCACCACGATCCAGAAAGACAAACTGATGGCCGACCTGCGCGTCGTCGTCAACGACGCCCAGGAACTGCTCGAGCTCACCGCCGGCCAGGCTGGCGAAGTCGCCAGCGGCGTGCGCCTGCGCCTGCAAGAGCGCCTGGTCAAGGCCAAGGAAAACCTGGCCCATCTGCAGGAAGTGGCCACCGAGCGCGCCAAGGCCGCCGGCCACGCCGCCGACGACTACGTGCACGACCACCCCTGGCGTTCGGTTGGCGTTGCCGCCGGCATCGGCCTGGTGGTTGGCCTGCTGATCGGCCGTCGCTGACAAGGCGCCAAAGATGACCCCACCCGCCGGCGGCGGCGGTCTCTTTGACTCCCTGCGCCGGCTGCTGGGCAGCGGCATCGAGACCGTCCAGGTCCGGCTGGCGCTGTTTGGCAGCGAGCTTGAAGGCGAGAAGCTGCGCGTCTTCGATGGCCTCTTGCAGGCCGCGCTGGCGCTGCTGATGTTCACCGTGGCCACCGTGTTGACGGTCGGTTTCGTCATCCTGTTGTTCTGGGACGGCTACCGGCTGCCGGCCATCGGTGTGCTGGTGTTCGTGTTCGCCGGCCTTGGCCTGTGGCTGACGCGGCGCGCCCGCGCCATGTTGCAGGCGCCCGAAGGCGGC
>JAUYAJ010000678.1 GCA_030693565.1 Rubrivivax sp. | reverse complement strand
AATCACGCTGTGCTTCCCAGGCGCTGATCTGCGCCGCCGTGTCGGCGCCGCCCTGGCCGGCGCGCAGCACCGAATGCGCCAGCGCGCGCGCCAGCGCCGTCAGGTCGCTGCGCATCGCCAGCCGGGCGAGCCGCTGCCAGTGACTGTCGGCCGGCAGGCGCACGATCTGCTGCGACAGCCAGCCCAGGTCGAGCCGGCCACCAATGCCGAAGTAGGCGCCGGCGACGGCGTCGAGTTCGAGCCCGAGGTCGGCCGCGACCTCGACGATGTCCAGGCCGGCCAACTGGGCGTCGAGCCGGGCGACACGCTGCGCCAGCGCGCCGGGCACGCCCTTGGCCGACAGCGCGGCGGCGTCGGCGTCGAGTGCTTCGCGCTCCTGCGGCGACTGCCAGCGTTCCAGCCCGCTGGCGACGGCGGCGGCGCCGGGCGCGTAGCGGCGGATGGTGGCGTCGAGGTCACGCAGCGCCTGGCGCTGCTGCAGCAGCCAGACGGTGCCGCGCTCGATCGCACGCACGCTGGCGGCGACGATGGCGATGTGCTCGGCCACCGCGACCTGGTGGTCGAGCGCCTCGTTGCTCTGCCACAGCGTCACCAGTTCGAAGATCTGCCGCGTGCCCAGGTAGGCGCGCACGATGTCGGGCGGCGCCGCGCCGGTCTCTTCGTGCAGCCGGTGGACGAAGGTCGGCCCGACGCGGTTGACCATGCTGTTGACGACATGGGTGGCGATGATCTCGCGCCGCAGCGGGTGGCGCTGCATGGCCTGCGGGAAGCGCTCGCACAGCCGCGCAGGGAAGTAGCGCTCCAGCGTGGTGGCGATGTAGGGGTCTTCGGGCACGTCCGAGGCCAGCACCTGGTCGTAGAGCTCCATCTTGTGATACGCCAGCAGCACCGCCAGCTCAGGAGCCGTCAGGCCGGCGCCCGCCTGGCGCCGTTCGGCCAGCACGTCGTCGTCGGGCAGGAACTCGATCTTGCGGTTCAAGCGCCCGGCCGCGACCAGGTGGCGCATGTAGCGGGCTTGTTCGTCGAGCAGCGAGGCACTGTGGCTGCGCATCACCAGCAAGACCTGGTTCTGGAAGGTGTTGTCGCGCAGCACCAGCGCGGCGACGTCGTCGGTCATCTCGGCCAGCAGCTTGTCGCGCTGGCGCGCCGTCAACTCGCCGTCGCGAACCACGCTGTCGAGCAGGATCTTGATGTTGACCTCGTGGTCAGAGCAGTCGACGCCGGCCGAGTTGTCGATGGCGTCGGTGTTGACCAGCCCGCCGCGCAATGCGAATTCGATGCGGCCGCGCTGGGTGGCGCCCAGGTTGCCGCCTTCGGCCACCACCTTGCAGCGCAGCGCGGCGCCGTCGACGCGGATGGCGTCGTTGGCGCGGTCGCCGCAGTCGGCGTGGCTCTCGCCACCGGCCTTGATGTAGGTGCCGATGCCGCCGTTGTAGAACAGGTCGGCCGGTGAGCGCAGGATGGCGTGCATCAGCTCGGCCGGGGTCAGCGACTCGACTGCCGCGTCGATGCCCAGCGCACTGCGCGCTTGGGCCGACACCGGGATCGATTTTGCGCTGCGCGGCCAGACGCCGCCGCCGGCCGAGATCAAGGCCTTGTCGTAGTCGTCCCAGGACGAGCGCGGCAATGCGAACAGGCGTTCACGTTCGGCGAAGCTGGCCGCGGTGGCGGGGCTGGGGTCGATGAAGATGTGGCGGTGGTCGAAGGCCGCCAGCAGCCGGATGTGGTGCGACAACAGCATGCCGTTGCCGAACACGTCGCCGCTCATGTCGCCGACGCCGACGGCCGTGAAGTCCTGGCGCTGACTGTCGTGGCCAAGGGCGCGGAAGTGGAACTTCACCGACTCCCAGGCGCCGCGCGCGGTGATGCCCATCTTCTTGTGGTCGTAGCCGGCCGAGCCGCCCGACGCAAAGGCGTCACCGAGCCAGAAGCCGTATTCGGCGGCGGTGCGGTTGGCGATGTCGGAGAAGGTCGCCGTGCCTTTGTCGGCCGCCACCACCAGGTAGGGGTCGTCGGCGTCGTGACGCACGACGTCCGGCGGCGGCACGACTTGGCCGTCGACCAGGTTGTCGGTGAGGTCGAGCAGGCCGCGCAGATAAGCCTGGTAGCAGGCCACGCCTTCGGCCAGCAGCGCCTCGCGGTCGCCCGGCGGCGGCGGGCGCTTGAGCACGAAGCCGCCTTTCGAGCCCACCGGCACGATGACCGCGTTCTTGACCTGCTGCGCCTTCACCAGGCCCAGCACTTCGGTGCGGTAGTCCTCCATGCGGTCCGACCAGCGCAAGCCGCCGCGCGCGACCTTGCCGAAGCGCAGATGCACGCCTTCGACACGCGGCGAGCAGACGAAGATCTCGAACATCGGCCGCGGCTCGGGCAGGCCGGGGATCAGCGCGGGGTCGAACTTGAACGACAGCACCGGCTTGCACTGGCCGTCGGCGTCGCGCTGGAAGTAGTTGCTGCGCAGCGTGGCCTGGATCAACGCCAGGTACTGGCGCAGGATGCGGTCTTCATCGAGATTGGACACGCCGTCCAGCGCCGCATCGATGCGCGCGGTGATGCGCACCTGCGCAGCGTCGCGGTCCTCGGCCAGCGCCGGGTCGAAGCGGGCATGGAACAGCGCCACCAGTTCGGCGGCGATGGCGGCCTGGTTGGCCAAGGACTGCTGGATGTAGGCGCGGCTGAAGGTGAACCCCGCCTGCTTCATGTGGCGCGACAAGGCGCGCAGCAAGCCCACGCCGCGCCAGTCCAGCCCGGCCAGCAACACCAGGCGGTTGAAGTCGTCGTTCTCGTTGTCGCCGCGCCAGGTGCGCAGAAAGGCTTCCTGGAAGCGCGCGCGCAGCGGCTCGACGTCGATCTCTTCGCTGCCGGGCACGCACATGCCGAAGTCGTCGATCCACAGCTCGGCCGGCGCGTCCGTGTCTGCATCGGCACCGGGCGCGGCCAGCCGGCGCACCTCGTAAGGCCGCTCTTCGAGCACTTGCACGCCCATGTGTTCGAGCATCGGCAGGCTTTGCGACAGCGGCGCCAGCTGGCCGGCGCGCAGCAGCTTGAAGCGCAGCCGGCCGGGCGCCGCCTCCAGCGGCACGTACAGGCTCATCGCCAGCGCGTCGGCGCCGTCCAGCGTCTCCATCAATTCGATGTCGCGCACCGCCAGCCGCGGCGCGTGGTCATCGCGGTAGCCGGCGGAAAAGCCGGCAGCGTAGCGCTCGTGCAGCGCATTGCCGCGCTCTTCGCCGCAGGCCTCGAGCAAGGCGTCGAGCAGTTCGTCTTCCCAGCGGCGGGCAATGCGCACCAGCTGCGATTCGAGCTCGCGCACGTCGACTTCGGGCACGGCGCCACTGCGCATGCGCACGACGATCAGCACGCGCGCCAGCGGTGAGTCGGAGAACTGGACCGAGAACTCCGACGACTCGCCGTGCAGCGCCTGCGTCAGCAGCGTCTGCATGCGGGCGCGGATGTCGGTGTTGTAGTTCTCGCGCGGCACGTAGACCAGGCAGGAGGCGAAGCGGCCGAAGGCGTCGCGGTGCAGGAACAGCCGGGTGCGCTGGCGCTCGCCCAGGCGCAGGATGCCCATCGCGGTCGGATACAGGTCCTCGACCTCGATCTGGAACAAGTCGTCGCGCGGATACTGTTCGAGGATGGCCACCAAGGCCTTGGCGGCGTGGCTCTTGGGCAGGAAGCCGGCGCGCGCCGTCACCATCGCGATCTTGCGTCGCAGCAGCGGGATGTCGGCGGCCTTGGCGTTGTAGGCGATCGACGTGAACAGGCCGAGGAAGCGGCGCTCGCCGAGCACCCGGCCTTGCTCGTCGTAGCGTTTGACGCCGATGTAGTCCAGATGGCCGGGGCGGTGCACGGTCGAGCGCGCGTTCGATTTCGTCAGCACCAGGGTGCGCGCGGCGCGCGCCTGCGCCCGCACCTCGGCTGGCAAGGCAGCGAACGAGGCCGAAGCCGGCGCCGCGCCAGCGCTGGCGCGCAAGATGCCCAGGCCCGAGCCGGCGACGACCTTGAGCGCGTCTTCGCCGCCTTCGGCGACGAGGTCGTAGTCGCGCTGGCCGAGCAAGGTGAAGTTGTCGTCGGCCAGCCATTGCAGAAAGGCCAGGTCTTCGGACAAGTCGGCCGGTGGCACCGGCGGCGGGCTGGCGCGCAGCTGGGCCACGGTGTCGACGACGGCCTGGCGCATCGGCTTCCAGTCCGCGACGGCAGCGCGCACGTCGGCCAGGATGCGCAGCAGCCCGCTTTGCAGCTCGGCGAGCCGGGCGGCGTCGGTGCGGCGGTCGACTTCGACATGGATCAGCGACTCGTAGCGGCCTTCGCCGTCGTCGTGCAAAGGCGCCAGCGCCAGCAGCCGGTGCTCGGCGTCGCGGCGAATCTTCATCACCGGGTGCACGATCATGTGCAGCGTCAGGCCTTGGCGGTTGACCTCCATCGTGATCGAGTCGACGAGGAAGGGCATGTCGTCATTGACGATCTCGATGACGGTGTGGGTCGACTGCCAGCCATGGTCGTCCAGGCGCGGGTTGTAGACGCGCAGCTTGGGCGCGCCGCCTGCAAAGCTGCGCGCGAAGTGCCAGTGCGACAGCGCCGCGCCATACAGGTCGTCGAGCTCGCGTTCGGCCAGGTCCTCGGCAGCCACCTGGCCGTAGTACTGGCGCGCGAACTCGGCGGTCTCGGCAGCTTGCTCGGCCGGCAGCTTGGCGTGCATCAGCGCGGCCACCCGGTCCATCAGTTCGCGCAGGGCGGCGTCATCCGGGTGGCCCGAGGTCGCTGCGGTCTTTTCGTCCAAGTCGGTCTCCTGGTGTCGTCAGCGCCCGTGCGCGGCGGAGGTGTGCGCAGCGACGGGGCCAGTGACGAAGCTGACAGTATCGGCGATGGCGCTGCTGCCTCTCAGCTGCCGCGGTAGCTGCTATAGCTCCAGGGGCTGACCAGCAATGGCACGTGATAGTGGCCGGCGGCGTCGGCGATGCCGAAGTCCAGCGTCACGCTGTCGAAGAACGGCGGCTCGGGCAGCACGACGCCGCGGGCGCGGAAATAGGGCGCCACCGCGAACAGCAGCCGGTAGCGGCCGACCGCCATCGCCGCAGCGTCGAGCAGCGGGCCGTCGGCGCGGCCGTCGGCGTTCAGCAGCAGCGACTGGAGGGTCACGGCGGCGTCGCCGTCCAGGCGTTGCAGCGTCACTGCCATGCCGGCGGCCGGGCAGCCGTGGGCGGTGTCGAGAACATGCGTGCTGAGGTGTCCCATCGGTGTTCCTGTGGCGGCGCCAGGCCGGATCGGTGCCAGTGTAGGGCGGCGGCATACACTGCCGGGTGTCCCCGCACAACGCGGCCAACGCGCCCTGTCCCACCCGTGAATCCGACCTACCCCCGTGACATGGCCGGCCATGGCCGCCATCCCCCGCAGGCCCGCTGGCCTGGCCAGGCGCGCTTGGCGCTGCAGTTCGTCCTCAACATCGAAGAGGGCGGCGAAAACAGCGTGCTGCACGGCGACGCCGGCAGCGAGCAGTTCCTCTCCGAGATGTTCAACCCGCCGGCCTACGCGGCGCGCCACCTCAGCATGGAGAGCCTCTACGACTACGGCGCGCGTGTCGGTGTCTGGCGCATCCTGCGCGAGTTCGAGCGCCGCGGCCTGCCGCTGACGGTGTTTGCCGTTGGCATGGCGCTGCAGCGCCAGCCCGAGCTGGCACGCGCCTGCGTCGAGCTCGGCCACGAGATCGCCTGCCATGGCTGGCGCTGGATCAACTACCAGGGCGTCGACGAAGTCACCGAGCGCGAGCACATGCGCCTGGGCATGGCGGCGTTGCAGCAGTTCACCGGCGAGCGCGCGCTGGGCTGGTACACCGGCCGCGACAGCCCGGCCACGCGCCGGCTGGTGGCCGACTTCGGTGGCTTCGACTACGACAGCGACCACTACGGCGACGAGCTGCCGTTCTGGCTGCGCGTGCGCAAGAGCGACGGCAGCGACGCGCCCCACCTCGTCGTGCCCTATACGCTGGACTGCAACGACATGCGCTTCGCGCTGCCGCAGGGCTTCAGCCATGGCGGCGAATTCTTCGACTACCTGCGCGATGCCTTCGACGTCCACTACGCCGAAGGCGACGAACAGCCGTCGATGATGAGCGTGGGCATGCATTGCCGCTTGCTCGGCCGGCCCGGGCGCATGCGCGGCCTGCAGCGTTTCCTGGACCATGTGCAGTCGCACGACCGGGTCTGGATCACGCGCCGCATCGACATCGCTCGCCATTGGCGCACCACCCACCCCTACGACGCTGCCACCGCCTTCCACTGGATATGAGCACACTCACGCTGGACGCCTTGAACGGCGCTGACGAAGCCGGTTTCGTCGTTTTGCTGGACGGCATCTACGAACATTCGCCGTGGATCGCCGGGCGCGCCTGGGCGCAGCGGCCGGCGGCCGGCTTCGCCAGCCTGGCGGCGCTCAAGCGCGCCTTGGTCGAGGCCGTGCGCGAAGCCGAACCGGCAGCGCAGCTGGGCTTGATCCGCGCCCACCCCGAACTGGCCGGCAAGGCGATGGTGGCGCAGGCGCTGACGGCTGAATCGGCGCACGAGCAAGGCCGCGCCGGCCTGAGCCATTGCAGCGAGGCCGAGTTCACGCGCCTGCAGCAGCTCAACGCCGACTACAACCGGCGCTTCGGCTTTCCCTTCATCCTGGCCGTGCGCGGGCCGCGCGGCGGCGGTCTGAGTCGGCGCGAAATCATCGCCAGCTTCGAGCGCCGGCTGGCGCACCCGATCGACGTTGAGCAATCCGAGGCCTTGCGCCAGATCCACCGCATCGCCGAGCTGCGGCTGGCCGACCGCATGGGCGCCGAGCCCGCGCTGGGCAACCAGGTCTGGGACTGGGCCGAAGTGCTGGCCGTGCACACTGACATCACCGATGCCGAGCCGCCTGTGCTCACGGTGACCTACCTTACCGACGCCCACCGCGCCTGCGCGCGCCAGCTGATGGCCTGGATGAACGACGACTGCGGCTTCGACAGCGTGACCATCGACGCCGTCGGCAACGTCGTCGGCGTCTACTGGGGCCGAGCCGAGGCGGCGGCGGCCGGCGCCAGCGGCCGCCGCCTGCTCACCGGCAGCCATTACGACACCGTGCGCAACGGCGGCAAGTACGACGGCCGGCTCGGCATCCTGGTGCCAATGGCTTGCGTGCGCGCGCTGCAGCGCGCTGGCCGGCGGCTGCCGTTCGGCATCGAGGTGGTGGGTTTTGCCGAAGAAGAAGGCCAGCGCTACAAAGCCACTTTCCTCGGCTCGGGCGCGCTCACCGGCGACTTCAACCCGGCCTGGCTGGACCAGCGCGACGCCGACGGCGTGGCGATGCGCGACGCGATGGCCGCCGCCGGCCTGGCCGTCGATGGCATCGCCGCGCTGCAGCGCGACCCGGCACGCTACCTCGGCTTCGTCGAAGTCCACATCGAACAAGGGCCGGTGCTGGCCGAGCTCGACCTGCCACTCGGTGTCGTCAGCTCGATCAACGGCGGCCTGCGCTACCTGGGCGAAGTCGTCGGCATGGCCAGCCATGCCGGCACGACCCCGATGGGCCAGCGCCGCGACGCCGCCGCCGCGGTGGCCGAACTGCTGCTCTACGTCGAACAGCGCGCCGCCAGCGTGGCTGATGTCGTGGGCACCGTCGGCATGCTGCAAGTGCCTGCGGGCTCGATCAACGTCGTGCCCGGGCTGTGCCGTTTCAGCCTTGACTTGCGCGCCACCACCGACGGCGCGCGCGACGCGCTGGCAGCCGACGTCAGCGCCGAGCTGGCCCGCATCTGCGAGCGCCGCGGCCTGGCTTTCACGCTCGAGGAAACCATGCGCGCCGCCGCTGCGCCCAGCGACGCCGCGATGCAGGCGCGCTGGGCGGCGGCGGTGCAATCGCTCGGCCTGCCGGTGCACGTCATGCCCAGCGGCGCCGGCCATGACGCGATGAAACTGCACTGCGTGATGCCGCAAGCCATGCTGTTCCAGCGTGGCCTGAACGCCGGCATCAGCCACAACCCGCTGGAAGCGGTGACGAACGACGACACCGATCTGTGCGTGCGTGCCTTCCAGGCCTTGCTCGACCACCTTGCCGCCGACACCCGATGAGCCACGACCGTCTCGACGCCTGGATAGACGCCCACTTCGACGACGAAGTGCGCTTTCTGCAAGCCCTGGTGCAGGTGCCCACCGACACCCCGCCCGGCAACAACGCGCCGCATGCCGAGCG
>JAUYAJ010000524.1 GCA_030693565.1 Rubrivivax sp. | reverse complement strand
GCTTGCACACCTCGCAGAGCATCTCGATCCTGTGCACGCTGGCCACGCACGGCGCGGTGGCACTGAAGAATGCGCGCGACTTCGAACGTGCAAATGTCGCGCTGGACAACGCGGACAAAGCCCGTGCCGAGCTGGAGCGGCACATGCGCAGCATCCAGGCCGCCACCGACGCCCACGAGCAACTCACCTCGTTGCTGGCCCGGGGCGCCTCGCTGTCCACGCTGTGCGAGTCGGTCGCGCAGATGCTCGGCGGCAGCCTGCTGGTGCTGGACGAAGCCTCGCAGGTTGTCAGCGCCGCAGCAGCGGCTGGTTATGCCGGCGCGGCTGCCGAATGCTACGCACCGCACGGTGCGCGCAGCGCCGACGTGGCACGCGCTTTGCGCCAGAGCCGGGAAACCGGCCGCTCGGTGCCGGCGTACCAGTTGGACAGCGAAACCTGCCGGGTGATGCCGGTGATCGGTGGCGACGACATCCTCGGCGCGGCCATGCTGTTCCACCGCGGTGAGCTCGAGGAGATCGCCGTGCGCACCTTCGAGCGCAGCGCAAGCGTGATCGGGATCGTGCTGCTGTCGCGCCAGCGCCTGGAAGCCTCGAAGAGCCGCGACGCCTCAACCCTGCTGCGCTCGCTGTTGTGGCCACGCCAGGGCGAGATAGAAGACCAGATCAGCCGCGCCGACCATCACGGTGTCGATCTGGCCCGGCCGCTTGCACTGATGCTGCTGAAGATGGATGGCCCGAGCGCCGGCTACGCGGCGCGGCGTTTCAGAACCATGCGCCCGCTGGCGAACGCGCTCGTCGACGACGTCGACGGCACGCTCGTCATCCTGTGCAGCGCAACCGGCGCCATCGATGCCCGGCAAGCCGTCTCGGCCTGGGCACGCAACGAACTCCGCAGCGCCCACCATGGGGTGCTGTCACGGCCCGTTGGTGGCCCCGCAGAGATCCCAGCGCTGTACGCAACCCTGTGCCGGGCACTGCCGGTGCTCGGGCGCATTGGCATGCAAGGGCAGATCGTCAATCAAAATGAACTGGCGCTGTACTCGACGCTGTTCGAAACCCACGACCAAGCCAGCCTCACCGGCTTCCTGGGCGCCACCATCGGCCCGCTGCTCTCGCAGGACCGCAAGCGCAGTGCCGAACTGGCGCCGACCTTGCTGAGCTACTTCGACAACAACCAGAACGCCAAAGCCACGGCGCAGCGCCTGGGCATCCACGTCAACACGGTCCGCCAGCGCCTGGCCACCATCGAGACCTTGCTCGGCCACTGGGGCCAGGCGTCGCGGGCGCTGGAGATTCACATCGCGCTGCGCCTGTGGCATCTGAGCGCGCCAGCCGACTGATCCGCCCTGCTGCGGCGTGAAAAAGCGCAGACCTCGTCGATGATGCCTGCGCTGGTGCGGCTTGGCGCTGCTGCGCGGCCTACTGGACCGAGATCTGCTTGGCTGTCAGCGAGGCATCGAACACCAGGGTCGACGGCCACTGGGGCCAGTGCGCGCCCAGCCCGCTGTTGTTCGGGTCGCCGTTGCGTGCAAACGCGCCGATGCTGCGCATCATCGCGTCCGACAGCGCCAGCCTGCCAGGCTCATTGGCCGTGGTGTTCATGAAGTTCGCGTACAGCGAGGGGCCGAAGTTCCCGAATGCGAACGGCAGTTCGAAGGCGTGCGCCGCGCCGTAAATCTCGTTGAACGGCGCCGGTAGCTTGTCCCAATCGAAGCGGTAATACCAGATCGGGTTCTGCTGCGACTGCAGCGCCGACAGCACACTGTCGCGGCTGTTCAGGAAGAAGATGCGGTTGAGCTGATCGGCGCGCGCGTTGAAGCCGGTGACGGGTGCGGCCATCGGCAGGTAGGCCGCCGGAATCCACTGCGCCAGTGTCGCGGTTGCCGGGCCGTTGGGCTTGTAGCCGAAGGCGCTCGCAAAGACCGTGGCGTCGTCCAGCAGCCGACCACTGCCGGTGCCGCCCACCAGCGGCAACAGGGTCGGGAACAGCTTGCCTTCGTCACGCGTGTTGCCCGCCAGCAGCGGCACCTTCAGGTACTGGCCGGCGCGGATGGCCGCGATCGGGCTCGCCGGCAGCACGTGGCCGTCGGGGATCGGACCGGAGCCCGAGGCGCCCACCGGCGCCAGCTTGGCCACCACGGTGTTGATGATGGCCTCGGCACTCTTGCCGCGGATGTAGGTGGCAATCTGCTCGGACGTGCGCGACGCGACGTAGCCATAGGCTGCCGTGAGGTCGCTGGCAAGGCCATCGCCCAGCACCATGTTGGCCAGCAAGTAGTCGGCCTGACCGCGGAAGTCGGCAGGCCGGGCCAGCGTGGCGATGCTGCTGGCGGGCAATTCGCTGGCCAGCGAAATCCCGCCGCTGATCGGCAGCAGCCGGTGCACCAGCGCCGGGCTGGCCTTCACGACCAAGGGTGAGGTCATCAAGGCCAAGACGTTGACCGCCCCCGCCGACTGGCCCATCAAGGTGACCTTGCCGGCGTCGCCGCCGAAGCTGGCGATGTTGCGGTTGACGAACTGCAAGCCCTTGATGAGGTCGAGCAGCGCGAAGTTGCCCGAGTCATCGAGCGCGTCGCCGTTCTTGATCTGCCCCAGGTTGAAGAACCCGAACAAGCCCAGGCGGTAGTTCACGGTGACGACGACGGCGTTGGCCGCGCGCGCCAGGTTGGCGCCGTCGTACACCGGGTCGCCGGTGTAGCCGGTGACGTTGCTGCCCCCGTGCACGAACACGATCACCGGCAACTTCGCCGTACCGCTGGCCGGTCGCCAGACGTTCAGGTAGAGGCAGTCTTCCGACCCGACGGCTTGCCCGATGGTCGTGCCGATGCTCGCGTCGTAGCGGTTGTTCAAGCCCGGGCCGTACATGCGGCCGAACGACGCGCAGGCATTGCCGAACTGCTGAGTCGCCCGCGGGATGGTCCAGGGCGCTGGCTCGGCCGGCGCTTTCCAGCGCAGTTCGCCGACCGGGGCCTTCGCATAGGGAATGCCCTTCCAGGCATAGGTGCCGCTGGTCGCCGAATGATCGGTGCCGATGACATCACCGAGCGAGGTATTGCGCTGCGTGGGCGACACGCCCTCATGGTTGACGCAGGTGAACGAAGCGGCCAAGTTGACATCCCCCGAACCGTTGTAACGCGGCCATTTGGGGTGGTCGCACAAGGGCCTGGTACGGCCGGGAATGCCGGCCGTGTCGGTCACCACCTGGGCTTGGGGACTGCTACCGTTTTCGGCCCAGTTCTCCAGTGCGGTGAGCGAGTCCCAAGACGCGTTGAAGGCCGTGCTGACGGCATGCCCGAAGCCTGGCACCTCGTAGTAGCGGACGAACTTGTTCACCTCCGCCGGCCCCATCTGGCTGCGCAGGCGCTGGTAGTACTCCTCGGTGGCGCGCGTGCTCACCAGGACGTCGGCAACGCCGTGCGCCAGCAGCAGCTTGCCGCCTTTGGCGGCAAACGCGCTGAGGTCGACCTTGGTGTCGAGCAAGGTGCTCAACTCGCTGAGGCGGTTCGCCCACGGGCCTGGACTTTCAGGGTCGAAAGACAGCGAGTCGTAGCCGGCGTCGCGCGTCACCGAATACTTGATCCACTGGTCGAGCAAGGTGCCGATGTAGGGCGAGTTGCGTGGCATCGGTGTGGCTGGCGCGGCCATGCCCAGGGCCAGAAAGGTCACGGTGGGCTGCAGCGGCGACGGGTTGTGGGTGCCGCCCAGTTCCCCGCCCCAGACGTTGTAGCCCGGATAGTGGGTCTCGCCGCTGGCCAGTCTGAAGTGGAACTGGGTGTCGGTGTTCATCACCTTCAATGCGGTGATCTGTGCGTCGGACAGGCAACTGTCGCCACCCTCCGCGCCATCGGGGCAGCGCAGCGGGTTGCCATTCACGCTGGCCGTGGCCGGGTCGAACACCGCGTTGCATCGCTGCTGGTTGCTGATGACGCCATCGGCCACGCCGTCCAGCGAGTCGCAGACCTCGATGGCCGCGGCGTACAGCAGTGCGCGCTTGGCGCTGCTCGGATAGGCGCCGGGCTTGGCCAGCGCCCGGTTGACGCGCTGGCCGTGCAACAGTGCGCCGGTATTCTTCCAGGACGGGTACCACGAGATGGCGCCGTCCCAGTCTGCAGGCCAGCGTGTGATGGCCGCGATGGCTTCGCGCCCCCCGGTGGAGCCACCGGCGAAATAGGCTTTGCGGATCGATTCAGCGGCATAACGCGCCTTGACTAGGAAGGTTGCTGCATCGCGGGTCTTCTTGATCGCGTCGCCGCCGAAGTTCTGCACCGCTTCGTCGTTGAGCGCGAACGAGCCGTCCTGCGAGCCGAAGCTGTTGGCCTGGTGCCCGGAATCGCTGGCAAAGGTGGCATAGCCACGGCCCAGCGGGTTAGGCTGGTCGGTGGGACCGACGGGCACGTTGCCAGCGACGTTGGGAATGCTGCCATTGAAGCCGCCGCCACCGAACATCATGACCTTCTGGTTCCAGACCGTGGGCAGGGCCAGCTTGAACTGGATGTCAGGCGCGGCGGGGTCGAATGGCGAGATCCGCGCTTCGACCAGGCAGTGCTCCGGGATCAGCTTGGCGCCGGTGCCGGCGGGCGCCACCACCGTGGCCGAGGTCACCGATGCGCCTCGGGTCGGCAGCCCGATCGACGCGGCTGGGATGGCCGTGCCCACCAATTGCGCGCAACTGAGGGGCACTGGCTCGGTCACCGTTGCCTCTTTTCCGGCGCCGCCGCATCCTGCCAGCAGAAGCGACAGAGCGAAGGTGGACGAAATTTGAATCCCTGGTCTTGGCTCTCTCATGGTGTCTCCAGTGGTTTGTCGTCTTCCCGACAAAACGCGCCCACCGCCAGAGCGACGTGGCCCGTTATGCAGCCCTGACGGGATGCGTGTTCGAGTACGCCGTAGTTTTTGTCGCCACGAAGGCGCGCTCAATATCCGGGGGGCACATCCACAGGCCGCAGCCGATGTGCGCAAAGGCCATCGCGGAAACCCTGACGACGACAGGAGTCGACCCACTTCGTGGAAGGTGGTCGAAGTCGGGGGTGTGATCGACCAAGCTCGCGCTGTCCGAGAGGATCGAAGGGTCGCAGGCATTGCGACCGCCGGGCAGGCGGACCGTGCGCCGGGGGCTTGCTGTGCGACCCCGACCGCATCGAGTCGCCGCCCAGGCAAGACGGGTCTTACGCGGGTCGGCGCGGTCCGGTCGCGGTGGCCCCACGGTGACCAAGCTTCGAAACGAGCCCCACAAAGCCGAACGGGCTAGCCCCTTGTGAGAGCTAACCCGTTGATTCAATTGGTCGGGGCGGCGGGATTCGAACTCGCGACCCCTTGCACCCCATGCAAGTGCGCTACCAGGCTGCGCTACGCCCCGATGACCTAGCGCATTATACGGTGCGGCGCAGCATGCCTTGTAGCGACCGCGCTACGCGATCAGCAATTCGCGGATCGCCAGCAATTCGGCGCGCAGGTGGGCCGTGTTGGGCAATCCACCTTGGGGGGCCGACGGCGCACTTTCATCTGAATCCGCGCCCGCTGGGCCAACTGCATCGACGGCATCGTCAGCATCGCCGTCGTCCGCATCGGCACCGCGGCGCAGTGCGGCGCCGGCTTCGGCCAGGCGGTTGCGGGCACCGCTGATGGTGAAGCCCTGGTCGTACAGCAGTTCGCGGATGCGCCGGATCAGCAGCACTTCGTGGTGCTGGTAATAGCGCCGGTTGCCGCGCCGTTTCATCGGCTTGAGCTGCGTGAACTCCTGCTCCCAGTAGCGCAGAACATAAGGCTTCACCGCACACAACTCGCTCACCTCACCGATGGTGAAGTAACGCTTGGCGGGAATCGCTGGGAGCGCTTTCTCCATTGAAATCAATGGGATCCGTCCAAAAACCTAGACTCTACTCGAAGTCCCCTTCGGCCGGGGTATCACCTTGCACGATGGATTTCAGCTTGTGGCTGGCGTGAAAGGTGACGACGTTGCGAGCTTTGATGGGGATGGCCTCGCCGGTGCGCGGGTTGCGCCCCGGCCGCGGCGCCTTGCGGCGAATGTTGAAGTTGCCAAAGCCCGACAGCTTGACGTCGTCGCCGTTGACCAAGGTGCCGTGGACGATCTCGAAGAAGGCTTCGACCATGTCCTTGGACTCGCGCTTGTTCAAACCCAGGCGGTCGAACAGCAGTTCGGCCAGTTCGGCCTTGGTCAGCGTCGGTGTTTCCAGCGAAGGCAGGATCACGCGGGTGGGGACAATGTCTTCGCTGCTCATCTCTGGAGTTCCTCAGGCGCGGAGCCGGCCGTTGAAAGCGGCCTGTACGCGGCCGACGGCGGCGGCCACGGCGGCGTCGATGCGTTCGTCGGTCAGCGTGGCCGCCGGGTCCAGCAGTTCGAGCCGCACCGCAGCGCTGTGCTCACCGGCCTGGATGCCAGCGGCCGCGGTGCTGGGTTTGTAGATGTCGAACAAGGTCGCGCGGCGGATCAGCCCGCCCGGGTCGGCCTGCAGGCAGGCCACCAGAGCGTCGTGGCTGACGGCGTCGCCCACCACCAGTGCGAGGTCGCGCAAAGCGCCTTGCTGGCGCGCGAGCGGCTGGAAGAGCGGCAGCGGGCGCTCCAGCAAAGTCTCCAGGTCGAGTTCGAACAGGACCGGGGCTTGTGGCAGTTCGTAGGCCTGGCGCCACTGCGGGTGCAGTTCACCGACGTGGCCGATGGTCTTGCCGCCCAGTTCGATGCGCGCGCAGCGTCCCGGGTGCAGCGCCGGGTGGGTGTCGGCCACAAAGCGCGGCTGGAGCGGCGCCAGCAAGGCTTCGACATCACCCTTGGCGTCGAAGAAGTCGGCGCCCTGCTCCTTGCGGCCCCATTGCAAGGCGTCCGCCGGCCCGTAAGCTAGCGCCGCCACCCGCATCGGCTGGGCGACGCCGGCGACGCTGCGATCACCGTCAACCACACTGGCGTCGCGGCGGAACACGCGGCCGACCTCGAACAAGCGCACCCGGGTGGCTCTGCGGGCCAGGTTGCCGCGCAGCGCACCGACCAGGCTGCCCAGCAGGCTGGAGCGCATCACCGCCAGTGGCGCGGCAATCGGGTTCAGCACCCGGATCGGATCCGGGTTGCCAGCCAGTTCATGCTCCCAGCGCTGCTCGACGAAGCTGAAGCTGATCGTCTCCATGTAGTCCAGCCCCGCCAGCGCATGGCGCAAGGCATGCGCGCTGCGCCGCGTCTCCGGCCGCACATGGGCGGTCACGGGGGCCAGGGGCGGCGTCGTCGGCAGCTTCTGGTAGCCGATGACGCGGATCACTTCCTCGATCAGGTCTTCTTCGATGCGCAGGTCAAAGCGCCAGCTCGGCGGCGTCACCGTCAAGCTGCCCTCGCCTTCGCTGAACTGCAGACCCAGGCCGCGGAACACCTCGGCGCAATCAGCCTGGCTGATCGGCATGCCGATCACCTTGGCGGCGCGCGCCGCGCGCAGCGTCACGGGCGCCGCTTCGGGCGGGCGCAGTTGCTGGTCGTCCATCGGCCCGGCCTGGCCGCCGCAGATGTCGATGATGAGACCGGTGATGCGTTCGATGTGCTGGGTGGTCAGTGCCGGATCCACCCCGCGCTCGAAACGGTGGCCGGCATCGGTGTTGAAGTTGAAACGGCGCGAGCGACCGGCGACAGCCTCGGGCCACCAGAAGGCCGCCTCGACGTAGACATGTTGAGTGCTGTCCGACACCGCGGTGGCCTGACCGCCCATGATGCCGGCCAGCGACTCGACGCCCTGGGCGTCGGCGATCACACCGACCTCGCCGTCGAGCTCGACGACGCTGCCGTTGAGCAGCTCCAGGGTCTCGCCAGCCTGGGCCCAGCGCACGACCAGGCCGTCGTGGATCTTGTCGAGGTCGAAGATGTGCGACGGCCGGCCGTACTCGAACATCACGTAGTTCGAGATGTCGACCAGCGCGCTGACGCTGCGCTGGCCGCAGCGCGCCAGCCGGTCGACCATCCACGCCGGCGTCGGCGCCTGCGTGTTGACGTCGCGCACGACGCGGCCCGAAAAGCGGCCGCAGAGCTCGGGCGCCTGCACCAGCACCGGCAGCCGCTGATCATGGCTGGGCGCCACCGGGACGATGGCCGGCGTCAGCAGCGGTGACCCCGTCAGCGCCGAGACCTCGCGGGCGATGCCGTAGACGCTCAGTGCGTGGGCCAGATTCGGCGTCAGCTTGAGCGTGAAGAGGGTGTCGTCGAGCTGCAGCCAGTCGCGCAAGTCGGCGCCTGGCGGCGCGTCGGCGGCCAGTTCGAGCAAGCCGCCATGGTCGTCGGCAATCTTCAGTTCACACGCCGAGCACAGCATGCCCTGACTGTCGACGCCGCGCAGCTGGCCGACGCCGATCGTCAGCGGCTTGCCATCGGCATCGGGCGGCAGCAGCGCGCCCACCATCGCCAGCGGCGCCCGCAGTCCGACGCGGGCGTTGGGCGCGCCGCAGACGATTTGCAGCGGGCCCGTGGGCGACAAGGCGCCGACGTTGACCTGGCACACGCGCAGGCGGTCGGCGCTCGGATGCGGTTCGGTGGCAACGATCTCGGCCACGACGATGCCGCTGAAAGGCGGCGCCACCGGGCGCAGATCTTCGACCTCGAGCCCTGCCATGGTGAGCAGGTCGGCCAGTTGCTGGGTGTCGATCGGCGGGTTGCAGAACTCGCGCAACCATGATTCGGGGAATTGCATGGGGTGGCGGCGGTTGGTTTACTTGAACTGCGACAGGAAACGCAGGTCGCCTTCGTAGAACTGGCGCAGGTCGTTGACACCGTAGCGCAGCATCGCCAGCCGGTCCGGGCCCATGCCGAAGGCAAAACCGATGTAGCGCTCGGGGTCGAGGCCGTAGTTGCGGATCACGTTCGGGTGCACCTGGCCGGAGCCGGCGACTTCCAGCCAGCGCCCCTTCAAGGGCCCGCTGGCAAAGGCGATGTCGACTTCGGCCGAGGGTTCGGTGAAGGGAAAGAAGGACGGGCGGAAACGCACGTCGAGCTGATCGGTCTCGAAGAACTGGCGCAGGAAGTCGCTGAACACGACCTTCAAGTCTTTGAACGAGATGTTCTCGCCCACCCACAGGCCTTCGCACTGATGGAACATCGGCGAGTGCGTGGCGTCGCTGTCGACGCGGTAGGTGCGGCCCGGGGCGATGACGCGGATCTCTGGCATCGGGTCGCGGCCTGCGTGCTTGCGCGCATGGGCCTGGGCATAACGCACCTGCATCGGGCTGGTGTGCGGCCGCAGGTTGAGCCAGCGGCCGTCGGCGTCCTTGATGTCGACGTAGAAGGTGTCCTGCATCGAGCGCGCCGGATGGTTCTCCGGGTTGTTGAGCGCCGTGAAGCTCATCCAGTCGGTCTCGATCTCAGGGCCTTCGGCGACGTCGAATCCCATCGACGCGAAGATCGCCTCGATGCGCTCCATCGTGCGCGACACCGGGTGCAGGCCGCCCGTGCCGCGGCGCCGGCCCGGCAGCGTCACGTCGAGCGCTTCGGCTTTGAGCTGGACGTCGAGCTCGGCCTTGGCCAATTCGTCGCGGCGCGCCTGCAAGGCCGCTTCAATGCGCTGCTTGGCCTGGTTGACCTCGGCGCCGCGCTGCTTCTTGAGCTCCGGGCTCAGCGCCGCCAGTCCCTTGAGCAACTCGGTCACGCGCCCGCCCTTGCCCAGAAAACGCGCTTTGGCGTTCTCCAGTTCGGCCGCCTGCGCGGCGGTGGCGAACGCGTCTTGTGCCGACAGCACCAGTGAGTCGAGATCGTTCATCGTGATTCGGAAAAGAAAAAGGCCGCCCCGAGGTGACGGCCTTCAAATGCTCGATGGTCTGCGCCGCGGCTGTTGCCACGGCGCGAGGAAAATCAAGCGAGCTGAGCCTTCACCTTCGCAACGATGCTGCCAAAGGCTGCCGGGTCGTTGACGGCCATGTCGGCAAGGACCTTGCGGTCGATGTCGATGTTGGCCTTCTTCAGGCCGGCCATGAAGCGGCTGTAGGTGACGCCGAGCTCACGGGACGCGGCGTTGATGCGCGCGATCCAGAGTTGACGGAACACCCGCTTGCGGGTCCGACGGTCGCGGTAGGCATATTGCCCAGCCTTCATCACCGCCTGTTTGGCGATGCGGTAGACGTTCTTGCGGCGACCGCGGAATCCCTTGGCCAGAGCCAGGATCTTTTTATGGCGGGCGTGTGCGGTTACACCACGTTTGACGCGAGGCATGTCATTACTCCTTGTGCGTGGCGGGGATCACAGACCAGCGAAGGGCATCATCTTGGCGATGGAACCCATGTTGGTCTCGTGCACGTTCACCGCACCGCGCAGCTGACGCTTGCGGGACGTGCTTTTCTTCGTGAGGATGTGGCGCTTGAACGCCTGACCGCGCTTGACGGTACCCCCCGGACGCACGCGGAACCGCTTGGCCGCGCTCTTCTTGGTCTTCATCTTGGGCATGTGAATGCTCCTTCTTCATTGACCCCTGCAGGCGGCACCGGACTTCCCGGGGCACTTGCTGGCCTGCAGCGGCTTGTGTTCGTCGGCGCGGTGACCAGACCGCGTCGACGAAATTCTTACTTCCTCTTCGGCGCCAGCACCATGATCATCTGGCGACCTTCGAGCTTGGGCATGTTCTCGACGATGGCTACGTCGGCCAGTTCGTCGCGAATGCGCTCCAGCAGCCGCATGCCGATGTCCTGGTGGGTGATCTCGCGGCCGCGGTAGCGCAGCGTGACCTTGCCTTTGTCGCCGTCTTCGGCGATGAAGCGGCGCAGGTTGCGCATCTTGATCGCGTAGTCGCCTTCGTCGGTACCGGGACGGAACTTGACTTCCTTGATCTCGATGACCTTCTGCTTGGACTTGGCTTCGGCGGCCTTCTTCTGCTCTTGGTACTTGAACTTGCCGTAATCCATCAACCGACACACCGGCGGATCCGCCGTGGCTGCGATCTCGACCAGATCGACGTCGAGTTCCCCGGCCATGCGCAGCGCGTCCAGCGTGCTGACGATGCCCAGCGGTTCGTTCTCGACCCCGTTCAGGCGCACTTGCTGCGCCATGATCTCCCGATTCAGCCTGTGCTTGCGCTCCGCGTTAGGCGTGCGCCGGTCCATGAAAGTAGCGATGTGTCAACTCCTCGAGCGACCCGAAGGCTCACGCGGGCCACGAAACCAATGAATGGGGCGCGCCGGGGGCCTGTCAGGCCTTCAGGGCGATGTCACTGCCGATCTTCTGTTGGAAGTCTGCCAGGGGCATCACACCGAGGTCATGGTTGCCTCGGGCGCGCACCGCAACGGCCCCGTTTGCCTTCTCCTTGTCGCCAACGACCAGGATGTACGGAACCTTTTGCAAGGAATGCTCGCGGATTTTATAGTTGATTTTCTCGTTGCGCAAATCAACCGACGCCCTAACTCCTTGTTTTTGCAGCGTTTTCGCCACTTCCGCGGCGTAATCGTGCTGCGCGCCAGTGATCGAGGTCACCACCACCTGCAGCGGCGCCAGCCAGGCCGGCAGCGCGCCGGCGTGCTGTTCGATCAGGATGCCGATGAATCGCTCCAGACTGCCGACGATGGCCCGGTGCAGCATCACCGGGTGGCGGCGCTCGCCCGATTCGGCCACGTAGACAGCGTCGAGCCGCTCGGCCATCGAGAAATCGACCTGCATCGTGCCGCACTGCCAGGGCCGGCCGAGCGCGTCCTTGAGCGTGTATTCGATCTTCGGGCCGTAGAAAGCGCCGTCACCGGGCGCGATCTCGAACTGGCAGCCCGAGCGGCGCAGACTTTCCATCAGCGCGCTTTCGGCCTGGTCCCAGCTCGCGTCAGAGCCGATGCGCGCCGCCGGCCGGGTCGCCACCTTGTAGATGATGTCGGCAAAGCCAAAGTCGGCGTAGACCTTCTGCAGCAGCGCCGTGTAGGCGACACATTCGTCGAGGATGTGCGCTTCGGTGCAGAACACATGGCCGTCGTCTTGCGTGAAACCGCGCACGCGCATGATGCCGTGCAAGCCGCCGGTGGGCTCGTTGCGGTGGCAGTTGCCGAACTCGCCATAGCGCAGCGGCAGGTCGCGGTAGCTCTTGATGCCTTGCTTGAAGATCAGGATGTGGCCCGGACAGTTCATCGGCTTGAGCGCGTAGTCGCGCTTTTCGCTCTCGGTCGTGAACATGTGGTCGCGGTACTTGTCCCAGTGCCCGGTCTTCTCCCACAGCGTCTTGTCGAGGATCTGCGGGCCCTTGACCTCGAGGTAGCCGTTGTCGCGGTAGACGGCGCGCATGTACTGCTCGACCATCTGCCACACCGTCCAGCCCTTGGGGTGCCAGAACACCAGCCCCGGCGCATGCTCGTCCATGTGGAACAGGTCGAGTTCGCGGCCGAGCTTGCGGTGGTCGCGCTTCTCGGCTTCCTCAAGCATGGTCAGGTATTGCTGCAAGGCGTCCTTGCTCGGCCAGGCCGTGCCGTAGATGCGCTGCAGCTGCTCGTTCGCCTGGTCGCCGCGCCAGTAGGCGCCGGCCACCTTCATCAGCTTGAAGTGCTTGAGCCGCCCGGTGCTGGGCACATGCGGGCCGCGGCACAAGTCCTCGAAGCCGCCTTCGCGGTACAGCGAGACGTCTTCGCCGGCCGGGATGCTGCCGATGATCTCGGCCTTGTAATGCTCGCCCTGGGCCTTGAAGTGCGCCACCGCCTCGTCGCGCGGCAGCACACGTCGCAACACCGGCTCGTCCTTCTTCGCCAGTTCGGTCATGCGCGCTTCGATGGCGACCAGGTCCTCGGGCGTGAACGGGCGCTTGTAGGCGAAGTCGTAGAAGAAACCGTTCTCGATCACCGGGCCTATCGTCACCTGGGCTTCGGGGAACAGTTCCTTGACCGCGTAAGCCAGCAGGTGGGCCGTCGAGTGGCGGATGATCTCCAGGCCGTCAGCATCCTTGTCGGTGACGATGGCCAGCCGGGCGTCGGCGTCGATGCGGTGGCTGGTGTCGACCAGACGGTCGTCGACCCGGCCGGCCAGCGCCGCCTTGGCCAGGCCGGCGCCGATCGACGCCGCGACCTCGGCCACCGTGACCGGCTGCGGGAACTCGCGCCGGGAACCGTCCGGCAATGTGATGTGGATCATGGGGTGCTCCAGAAGCGACAAAGCGCGGTGGGTGGCCGCGCTTTGTTCAGACAGGGGGCGTGACAGCGCAGCCGACTAGACCTCGGTGAAAGTGGGCTTAGTTCGCGGTGTCATAACCAGGCTGCCTTTCTCGTCCTTGTTGCGGGTGTGCTGAGGATACCGGCGCGCAGTTTAGCCGATCGCGGCTCCGGCCAGCGCCTCAAGCCAGCGCCTGCGCCTCGATGCCGCGCCCGCTGCTGACCATTGCTTCGAACTCGTCGGCCAGGCGCTGGCTTTCGGCCAAGGCCTGGCGCCAGGCCCGCATGCGGCCAGCGACGTCGTCGCCGTAGGCCTTGAAGTCGCCGCGGTCGGGCAGCTTGGCGCCGGGCAGGCGGCGCAGCCAGTCGGGGTGCGGCGCCAGCAGCACCAGGTTGTCGAGTGCCGGGCTGCTGCGGTGGCGGCGCTTCCAGGGTTTGTCCAGCCAGCCTGGCACGACCTGGGGCTGGAAATGCGGGTACAGCACCAGACCGTCGGCCATCGACGCATAGTCCAGGTGCAGGTGGTAGTCGGTGATGCCGCCGTCCCAGTAAGCGCCGGGCGGACCGCCGGGCACGTCGTGCACAGCTTCGAGCCAGAACGGGATCGAGCAGCTGGCCAGCAGCGCCGGCCCCAGGTTCTGCGCCGTCAGCGCCACCTGTTGGCTGCGCAAGTCGTCCAGCGCCAGCGGCAAGGCGTCGCGCGGGTCACCGAACACCACGCGTTCCAGCCAGCCGCCGAGCGCACGCCGGCTCACGGCGTTGGCGGCGAAGGCGCCGGCATAACCCAGCGGTGTGCGCAGCCGCCCTTCGCGCGCCAGCAGCTGCCGGCCATGGCTGGTGAACACGTGCAGCCGCAGCCGCGCGTGCGACAGCACGTCGGCAGCGCGCCGGCCCAGCCGCTCGTCGAGCGTGCGGCCGAACACCGCGCTGACATGGCGCGCCGTCGGCGGCCGGCCGGGGGCGTGTTCGTAGTGCTGGGTGATGTAGTCCTCGGCCAGCTGCGCCAGCGCTGCGTCGGCGTCGGGCAGACAAGCGCTGGCCATGCGCCAGGCGCCGATCGAGGCGCCGAGCAGGTGCACGGTCTGCGCCGAGCCTGGCAGCCAATGGCCGAAGATGAAACGGTCGATCGGGATCAGCGCCAGGCCTTTGGGCCCGCCGGCGGCGGCCGGGATGGCGTGCACGTCGGCAGCGGCCAGCCCGCGTTCGCGCAGGTGCCGCCGGGCGCGAGGCCCGGCGAACACCTGCAAAGCCTGCATGCGGGTGCGGGCGTCGCTCAGCGGGCCTGGATCACCGCGCAGGCGATGCGGGCGCCGGCATTGCCGGTCGGCTGGGTCTTGTAGTCGTCGGGCATGGCGTGGACGATCAGGCCTTTGCCGATGATGTCGGTGGCGCCGCTGCCGATGGTCGGGCCCTGGACGGCGATGCGCAGATCGGCATTGCCCTGGGCGTCGGCTTTCAGCGACGGCAGATCGCCGGTGTGGCGGTCGGCCGTCGCGTGGTGGGCGTGCGGCTTGCCGGTAGGGTTGAAGTGGCCGCCGGTGCTCATGCCGTCACCGCTGCTGCAGTCGCCCTTCTCATGGATGTGGAAACCATGCTCTTGCCCGGGCTTGAGACCGCTGACGCGGGCGTGCACGAAGACGCCGTTGGCCCGGGTGTGGAACATGACCGTGCCTGCGGTGGTGTTGCCACGCGTCGGTTCGAGCTGGGCACGCGCCGAAGGACCGCTGCCGTGGCCATGGCCGTACATGCCGGCACAGCCGCTGAGCAGAATGGCCGCCGCTGAAATCGCCAATGTCGTCAATGTCTTGTGCATCTCGTCTCCTGGTTGTGCGGCGCATTCTGCCAGCGCCTGAGCACTGGCGGCGGGTCAGTTGCGCTTGAGTTTGGCGAAGGCTTCAGCCATCGCGCCGCCGGCCGCCGCCGCCGGTCCAGCACCGCGCGGGCGTTCGTGGCGCGCCGCCGGCCGGTAGTTGTTGTCGCCGCGCTCGCCGCGCGGCGCCGGCGTCGGGGCGTCGAGCTTCATCGTCAATGAGACCCGCTTGCGCGCCAGGTCGACTTCGAGCACGCGCACCTTGACGACCATGCCAGTCTTGACGACCTCACGGGCGTCGTTGATGAACTTGTGGCTCATCTGGCTCACATGAACAAGGCCGTCCTGGTGCACACCGAGGTCGACGAAAGCGCCGAACTGGGCGACGTTGCTGACCGTGCCTTCGAGCACCATGCCGGGCTGCAAGTCCTTGAGGTCGCTGACGCCTTCGTTGAAGCGGGCGACGACGAAGTCCGGGCGCGGGTCGCGGCCGGGCTTTTCCAGTTCGGTCAGCACGTCCTTGACGGTGATGGCGCCGAAGCGCTCGTCGGCAAAGGCCTCGGGCTTGAGGGCGCGCAGCACGTCGGCGCGGCCCATCATCTCGGCCACCGGCCGGCCGGCAGCGGCCAGCAGCTTGTGCACCAGCGGGTAGGTCTCGGGGTGCCCGCCGGTCAGGTCGAGCGGGTTGTCGCCGTCGCGGATGCGCAGGAATCCGGCCGACTGCTCGAAAGTCTTGGGGCCCAGCCCGGTGACGTCTAGCAGTTGCTGGCGGTTGCTGAACGCGCCATGGGCGTCGCGCCAGCGCACGATGCTGGCGGCCACCGCCGGCGACAGGCCCGAGACCCGCGACAGCAGCGGCGCCGACGCCGTGTTGAGGTCGACGCCGACCGCGTTGACGCAGTCTTCGACCACGGTGTCGAGCGAGCGCGCCAGGCCGCTCTGGTTGACGTCGTGCTGGTACTGGCCCACGCCGATGCTCTTGGGGTCGATCTTCACCAGTTCGGCCAGCGGATCCT
>JAUYAJ010000673.1 GCA_030693565.1 Rubrivivax sp. | reverse complement strand
GGTTTCACGCGCTTCAGGTCAGCCACGGGCATCATACACTGCGCCACCGAGGTGGCGCTGGCGATCGGCGCCGTCAGCCCCGGCCGCGCCATCTGCCAGGCCAGCGCCACCTGGGCCGGTGTGGCTTGCAGGTCGGCCGCGGCGCTGTCCAGCGCGGCCAGGATGCGCAGCCCGCGCTCGTTCAGATAGGCCTTGATGCCGGCGCCGCGCGGGCTCTTGCCGAGGTCGGCTTCGCTGCGGTACTTGCCGCTGAGAAAACCGCGCGCGAGGCCGAAGAAGTTGATCACGCCCAGGCCTTCGGCGCGGCACAGCGGCTCAAGCTCGGCCTCATAAGGTGCGCGGTCGACCAGGTTGTACAGCGGCTGCAGGCTTTCGTAGCGCGGCAGGCCGTGGGCGGCGCTGCAGGCCAGCGCCTCGGCCAGCCGCGGTGCGCTGAAGTTGCTGGCGCCGATGGCGCGCACCTTGCCGGCGCGGATGAGCTCGGCGAAGGCGCCCAGTGTGTCGGCCATCGGCGTCGCCGGGTCGTCTTCGTGCGCCTGGTAGAGGTCGATGTGGTCGGTCTGCAGGCGGCGCAGCGAGTCTTCGACGGCTTGGCGGATCCAGCGCGGCGACAAGCCGCTGCGGCCCGAACCGGCGGCGCCCATCGGCTTGCCGACCTTGGTGGCGAGCACGATGCGGTTGCGCCGGCCGCCGGCCTTGAGCCACTGGCCGATGATGGTTTCCGACTCGCCGCCGCTGTGGCCGGGCGCCCAGCTGGAGTAGATGTCGGCCGTGTCGACGAGGTTGCAGCCGGCGTCGACGAAGGCGTCGAGCAGCGCGTACGAAGTCGGCGCATCGGCGGTCCAGCCGAAGACGTTGCCGCCAAAAGCCAGCGGCGCCACTTGCAGGCCGGAGCGGCCGAGTTCTCGAAGTTCCATGGCGGCGTCCTCGGGTGATGCCGGGGTGGTGCCGCGGTGGCGGCGGGGTCGTGGCCGCCGGCGCGGGCGCTGCATTGTGGGCCAGGCTGATGACGAAGTTCACGGCCGCGGGCTGGCGCGGCAGGGCCGGGGTTGGCGACAATACCGGGCTGCCTGCGCCGCCTTGAACGGGAGTGTCCTGAGTTGAGTGCACATCGAATCGCCGCTGGGGTCCGCCGCTTGCTGGTCGGCCTGGTCACCTGCCAGGCGGCCTGGGTCTGGGCGGCCGAGCCGACACCGGCCGCGAGCCCGGTGGACGCCAGCCAGCGCTTGCGCATCGTCGGCGGGCTGGGCAGCCTGAGCCAGTACACGCGCCACGAAGCGCCGTTCTGGACCCGCGATCTGCCGCGTCTGAGCGGCGGCCGCGCGCGCGCCGAGATCGTGCCCTTCGACCAGGCCGGGCTGCGCGGCAACGACATGCTGCGCCTGATCCAGGCCGGCGCGGTGCCCTTCGGCACTGCCTTGCTGCCGCTGGTGGCGACCCAGGACCCTGAACTCGGTGCCCCCGATCTGGCCGGCCTGAACCCTGACATGGCGACCTTGCGCGTCCATCTTGCCGCCTTCCGGCCGCATCTGGAGAAGCGCTTGCGCGAGCACTGGGGCATCGAGCCGCTGGCGATCTACGTCTACCCGGCCCAGGTGACCTTCTGCAACAAGCCCTTCAAGAGCCTGGCCGACCTGGCGGGCCGGCGCATCCGCAGCTCCAACCCGGCCCAGTCCGATCTCATCGAGGCGCTGGACGCGACCCCGGTGCAGACCGCGTTCGCCGACGTCGTGCCCAAGCTGCGCAGCGGCGACATCGACTGCGCGATCACCGGCACGATGCCCGGCAACACCATCGGGCTGGACCGCGTGACCAGTCACGTCCACACCATGGCAGCCAACTGGGGCCTGGCGGTGTTCGGTGCCAACCTGGCGGCCTGGAACGCCTTGACGCCCGATCTGCGCAACCTGCTGCGCGCTGAGCTGCCGCGGCTGGAGCATGCGATCTGGGCCGACGCCGAACGCGAGACCGGCGAGGGACTGGCCTGCAACAGCGGCGCCGAAGGCTGCACCAGCGGCCGCAAGGGGCGCATGACCGTCGTCTGGGAGAGCGCCGAGGACAGGCGCCGCTGGCGCGAGATCTTCGTTGCCACCGTGCTGCCGCGCTGGGTGCAGCGCTGCGGTCCGCATTGCGCGGCGGTCTGGAATGACACCCTGGGCCCGGTCACCGGCATCCAGGCCAGCAGCGCAGCGCGATGAAGCCGACCGATCGCGCCTTGCGTGTCGTCTGGCTGACCGCCGGTGTGTTCGTCGTCGCCGTGGTGACCGTCGCCACGCTGCTGTTGCAGGGCTTCCAGCGCGATGCCGAGGCCGCCGCGCGCCTGCTCGCCGAGCGCCTGGCGCGCAGCACCGAATCGGCGCTGAACCGGCAACTCGTCGGCGTCGACCTGATGCTGGCCGGGCTGCCGCAGATGCCCGCCTTGCTGGCCGCCGATGGCCGCAGCGTCGACACCCAGCGTGCCACCGCGGTATTGCGCGCGCTGGTGAACCAGGACTTGCTGGCGCGCGACCTGATGCTGCTGGACGGCAAGGGCGCGGTGCTGGCCGCTGCCGACGCTGGCACCCAGCGAATGGGTGCGAGCTTGCCGGCCGGTTTCCTCGACCGCGTGCTGGCGCAACCGTCGCCGCAGCTGGCCATCAGCATGCCGGTGCAGAGCTTTCGCTCGGGCGACAAGGTGCTCTACCTGGCGCGTGCGCTGGGGCTGGTCAGCGGCGATCGTGTCGTCGCCGTGGCCGAGGTGCCGGTTGTCGCGCTGACGACGATTCTGGCGCCGACCACCGTGATCGAAGGCTTGTCACTGACGCTGGAGAGCGAAGCGGGCGTGCTGCTGGCCAGCGTGCCGGCGCGCGACGCCTTGCTGGGCCGCCGCAACGCCGTGCCGCTGGACCCGCATGACGCCAACGGCCCGGCGCGGCTCGGTCCCGGGCGCCTGGACGGTGCGCCGGCGCAGCTCTCGGTGCGGCCCACCGTCTATGGCTCGGTGCTGGTGGCGGCTGGCATCTCGCAGGCGGCCACAAAGGCGCAGGCCGGCCCGGCGCGCAACCAGGTGCTGGCGATGGCCGTCGCCTTTGCCTTGCTGGCGGTGCTGGTGGGCGCGCTGGCGCAGGCCTACCTGATGCGGCTGGCAGCAGCCACCGACGAGAAAGACCGCGCCAAGCGCGTGCTGGAGCAGGCGCTGGCGTCGATGGACGAAGGTTTTCTGCTCTGGGACGCCGAAGAACGCGTGGTGTCGTGGAACGAACACTACCTGGACATGTTTCCGCACCTGCGGCCAACCATGGCCCAGGGCGCGGACCTGCGCACGCTGGCCGGCGTGGCGGCGGGCGCCGTGCTGCCGCAGGCCGACGAGGGCGAACGCCAGCGCTGGGTCGACCAGCGGGTGGCGCTGCACCGCGCCGGCGACTGCGAACTCGAGCAGATCACCGCCGATGGCCGCATCATCCACACCGTCAAGCACCGCACCGTGACGGGGGGTGTGGTCACCGTCTACCGCGACATCACGCGCGCCCAGGCGGCGTCGCAAGAACTGGAGCGGGCGCGCCAGCAAGCAGTGGCGGCGAGCGAGGCCAAGACGCGGTTCCTGGCGACCATGAGCCACGAGATCCGCACGCCGCTGAATGGCGTGCTGGGCATGAACGGCTTGCTGCTTTGCACGGCCTTGAACCCGACCCAGCAGAAGTACGCCCAGACCATGCGCAGCTCGGGCGAGGCCTTGCTGGCGATCATCAACGACATCCTCGACATGTCGCGGCTCGAGGCTGGCGCCGTCGCGCTGGAGGCCGCGCCGTTCGACCCCGCGGGGCTGGCCGGCGAAGTCGTCGCCTTGCTGGCGCCGCGGGCGGCCGAAAAAGGCGTTGCGCTGGAATTGAACCTGGCGCCCGGCCTGCCCGAGCGCCTCGAAGGTGATGCCGGCCGGTTGCGCCAGGTGCTCTTGAACCTGGTCGGCAACGCGCTCAAGTTCACCGAGCGCGGTGTCGTCGAGGTGAGCGTGCGGCAGCAGCCGCAGGAGGACGGCCGCACGGCTTTGTGCGTCGTCGTTCGCGACACCGGCATCGGCATCCCGGCGGCGGCGCTGCCGACGCTGTTCGATCGGTTCACCCAGGCCGACAGCAGCATGTCGCGCCGCTTCGGCGGCAGTGGTCTGGGGCTGGCCATCTGCCGCCAGCTGGTGGGCCTGATGGGCGGGCACATCGAGGTCGTCAGCGAGGTCGGCCGTGGCAGCGAGTTTCGCGTCACGCTGACGCTGGCGCCGGCCCCGCCGGCGGCGGTTGAGCCGGCTGGCGAAGTGGCAGGCGGCGCGAGCCGGGCGCTGCGCGTGCTGGTGGCCGAGGACAACGCGGTCAACCAGATGCTGATCCTTGCCATGCTCAAGCAGCTTGGCCACAGTGCCGACGTCGTCGGCGACGGCCGCCAGGCGCTGCACCAGTTGCAGGCGGCGCACTACGACCTCGTGCTGATGGACATCCAGATGCCGGAGATGGACGGCGAAGCGGCCACACGCGCGATCCGTGCCTTGCCCGGGCCCGCCGGGCGCACGCCGATCATCGCCGTCACCGCCAACGTGCTGCCGGCGCAGCGCAGCGCCTATCTGGCGGCGGGCATGAACGAGCACCTGCCCAAGCCGGTGGACCTGGCGCGTCTGCGCGCCGCCATCGCCGTCGTCACCGCCATCGGGCTCGAGGCCACTGGCGCCGCGTCGACCGTCTGAACCCGCCTACATGCTGCGCCGGTACTGGCCGCCGACCTCGAACAGCGCGTTCGTGATCTGACCCAGCGAGCAGCAGCGTACCGCCTGCATCAGCACGGCGAAGACGTTGCCGTTGTCGAGCACGGTTTGCTGCAGCTGGCGCAGCATCGCCGGCGCGGCGTCGGCGTGGCGCTGGTGGAAGTCGTGCAGGCGCTGGAGCTGGCTTTGTTTCTCGGCCGCGGTCGAGCGCGCCAGCTCGATGGGCTGCGGCGCGGTGTCGGCGTGCGGGCTGCGAAAGGTGTTGACGCCCACGATCGGGTACTCGCCGGTGTGCTTGAGCATCTCGTAGTGCATGCTCTCTTCCTGGATCTTGCCGCGCTGGTAGCCGGTTTCCAT
>JAUYAJ010000671.1 GCA_030693565.1 Rubrivivax sp. | reverse complement strand
CGCGGCCGCGGCTGCAGCGGGCGGCCGGCGCTGCCAGCCTGTGCGCCCAGGAAGTCGGGCGAGCCGATGCCCCAGCCACGCAGCGCGGCCTGGCGCAAGGCGTCCAGTTCGGTGCTGCCCAGCCCTTGGCTCAGCCGGCGGCCGTAGGCGGCCTCGCGTTCGAAGGGCGTGTTGCCAAGCTGCCAGAGCTCGGGCGGGTCGACCAGCCAGGCCTGGCGCTGGCGGCCCAGCCGGTGCGCGGCGCTGGACTGCAGGGCGCTGGCGGCGCCGGGCTCGGCGCCGCCCAGGCCGTCGATCAGCAGCAACACCGTCAGCAAGCGCGCGCCGGCTTCGACCACGGCGCCGTGGAAGCGGCCGTCCCACAGCGTGCCGCTGCGGCCGTGGCGGCGGTTGAAGGCCGGCACGTAGCGGCGCCCCAGTGCCTGCACGCAGCGGCTCAGCGCGGCGGCGGTGGGCGGCGTCAGCAGCAGCTGTACTTCGTTGTCGAGCAAGGCGTAGGCGTGCACGGCCACGCCATGCTGGCTGCAGGCTTCGCGCAAGGCGGCCAGGAAGAGCTCGCGGTCGGCGTCATCGGTCAGCACCGCCTGGCCGCTGTGGCCGCGCAGGATCAGGTAATGCGGGTGGCCCGGAATCGCCAGGCGGGGCAGGCGCGCCATCGGCGGGCGTTCAGGCGTTGAGGCCGAACAAGTCGCGGCCGGTCAGGCGCTGGTGTTCACGCAGCGCAAAGCGGTCGGTCATGCCGGCGATGTAGTCGGCAACGGCGCGCGCGCTGTCGTCAGCGGCGGCGTAGTCGGCCGGCATCTCGGCCGGCGCTGCCCGGTAGGCGTCGAACAGCTCGCCGACGATGACGCGGCCGCGCTCGGTGTTCTGTTCGACCTGCGGGTGGCGGTAGAGCGCAGCGAACAAGAAGCGTTTGAGGGCCGTGGACTGCTCGCGCATCGGCGCGCTGAAGCGCGCCAGCGCCGGCAGCCGGCGCAGTGCGTCGGCGTCGGCCGGGGCGTGCTCGGCGAGCGCCTGCGCGGTGGCGTTGATGAGGTCGTGGACCTGGGCCGACAGCATGCGGCGGATGGCTTCGTTGAGCAGCCGGCGCTCGGGTTGCTCGGCCAGCGACGGGTGGTCGGCCAGCGCGCTGTCGCGAAAGCGCTCGAACAGCGGCACCTGGCCCAGTTGCGCCATCGTCAGCAGGCCTGAGCGCACGCCGTCGTCGACGTCATGGGCGTTGTAGGCCAGTTCGTCGGCCAGGTTGACGATCTGCGCTTCCAGCCCGGGCTGGGTGCCGTCGAGAAAGCGGCGCGCGACGCCGCCGGGCTCGGCCGCGTCGAGCCGCTGGGCGTGGCGGCGCGAGCAATGTTTGAGGATGCCTTCGCGCGTTTCGAAGCACAGGTTCAGGCCGTCGAACACCGGGTAGCGCTGCTCCAGCGTGTCGACGACGCGCAGGCTTTGCAGGTTGTGCTCGAAGCCACCATGCTCGTGCATGCGCGCTTGCAACGCGTCCTGGCCGGCATGGCCGAAAGGTGTGTGGCCCAGGTCATGCGCCAGCGCGATCGCTTCGGCCAGGTTCTCGTTCAACCGCAGCGCGCGCGCCACCGAACGGCTCAGCTGCGCCACTTCGAGCGAATGCGTCAGCCGGGTGCGATAGTGATCGCCCTCGTGATAGACGAACACCTGCGTCTTGTGCTTGAGCCGGCGGAACGCGGTGGCGTGGATGATGCGGCCGC
>JAUYAJ010000652.1 GCA_030693565.1 Rubrivivax sp. | reverse complement strand
TGATCAGCAAGCCGGCGCCGCCGTTCACGCTGGCCCGGCTGGACGCGCCGGCGCAAACGCTGTCGCCGCAGGACTTGCGCGGCCAGGTCTGGCTGCTCAACGTCTGGGCTTCGTGGTGCACGGCCTGCCTGCAGGAACATGGGCTGATGCTGGAGCTGGCGCGCGAAGGCGGGCATGTGCTGGTCGGCCTGAACTATAAGGACCAGCCCGACGACGCCCGGCGCTGGCTGTCTCGCCACGGCGACCCGTACCGGGTCTCGCTGAGCGACCTCGACGGCCGCGTCGGCATCGACTACGGCGTCTACGGCCTGCCCGAGACCTTCATCGTCGACAAGCAGGGCGTGATCCGCCACAAGCACATCGGCGCACTGACGCGCGACGCGCTGCGTCACCGTATCCTGCCGCTGATGCGCAAGCTCGATGGCTGACAACGCATCCCGCCTGCACGCCGCCCTGGGGCTGAGTGCAGCAGCCGGCATCGCCGGCGCGGAGCCGGCACGGTCGATGGCCGCCGACCCGCAGGTCCAAGCCCGGGTGCTCGCCGGCGCCGCCGCGTTTGAGCGCGCCCACTTCAGCGCCAGCGCCTTCCGGCGCCGGGCGTGCTGCATCGAGCACGCCGATACGCAGCTGGCTGCGACGCGCTGAGCGCCTGTGGCCAACTGCCCTGCCGCCGTCCCGCGCCGCCGCACGCTGCTGGTCGGCGCCGCCGCGCTGGCCTGCCCTGGCGTGCCGCTGTTCGCGCAGCCCGCCGCCGACACCGGCGCCAACATGGCTGCGCTGGTCGTCGTCATCGAAGCCGGCGCCGACCGGGTTGCGCTCGTCGACGGCGCGCGCCTGGCGCTGCTGCACCGCTTCCCGACCCGGCCGGGCCTGCTCGCCGCACCGAGCTTCTGGCCCGGCGGCCGCTTCGTGCTGCTGGCCAGCGCCGACGGCTGGCTGTCGAAGTTCGACCTTGTGCAGCGCCGCCTGGTGGCCGAGGTGCGTGCCGGCAGCCGGCTTGCCGGCGTCGCGATCAGCAGCGACGGCCGCTGGGTGATGGCGGCCAACACCGAACCGCCGTCCGCCCCGCTGTTCGACGCCGATCTGAACCCGGTCAAGACCTTTGCGGCGACCACGCGCGACGGCCGGCGCAGTTCGGCGGTCGACGGCGTGCACGACGCCCCGGCCCGGCGCAGCTTCATCGTCGCCTTGCGCGACATCGCCGAGCTGTGGGAGATCAGCTACAACCCACGCGCCGAAGACTTCTACGAAGGCCTGGTGCACGACTTCCGGATGGGTGAAGGCGTCCCGACACGCGGCTTCCACAACGCCAGGCGCACTTTCCTGCCGGCACCGCTGACCGGCTTGTACATCGACCCGCCGGCGATCCACGCGCTGGGCAACTCCGCTGGCGCCGAGGGCGCCGCCTCCAGCCATGCCGTCAACCTCGATGTCCGGCGCCGCGTTGCCAGCCTGGTCGTCGCCGGCCATCCGCAGCTGGCGGGCGCGGTCGCCTTCGAAGCCGGCGGCCGCGCCTTGCTGGCGGTGCCCAACGCCAGCCGGGCCGTCGTCAGCGTCTTCGACAGGGCCGACTGGCGGCTGCTGCACGAGCTGCCGACCGCCGGCCCCGGGCTGCGCCTGGCCGCCCATCCGCTGAGCCCCTTCATCTGCGTTGCCACCGCCGGTGTGGCGGCCGACGCCAGCGCGCTGACCATCATCGACCAGCGCAGCCTGCAAGCCGTGGCCACGGTGCGCGAACCGGGCCAGCTGCTCGCCCACGCCGAGTTCAGCGCCGACGGCCGCCAGTTGCTGGTGTGCACGGCGCAGGACGACGGCGCGCTGATCGCCTATGACGCCGGCGACTTCGCTGCACGCGCGCGGCTGCCCATGCGCCGGCCGGTCGGCGCCTGGCGGGCTCCCTGACCGGTCCTTGAACCAGTTCATGGACGGCAGCGCGGCGCCGCCGCAGCATGCAAGCCAGCGGGTCGGCCAGCGCCGGCGTCGCAGTGCTGACGATGCGCAACGCGGAGGTGCGATGGACAGACCGACAGTGCAATGCCTGCCTGTGCACGCCGCGCTGCGGCCTTACGGGGCGGCGCGATGACGGCGCTGCCGGCGCTCGTCGGCCCCGACATCGACGCCGACGACGCGCGGCTGATCGACCGCCTGCACGGGCGCTTCCCGCTGGTGGACAAGCCCTTCGCCGCCGTCGCCGCCGAACTCGGTCTGGCCGAAGACGAGGTGCTCGAACGCCTGCGCCAGTTGCTGGCGCGCGGCGTGCTGGCGCGCTTCGGCCCGCTGTTCCAGATCGAAAGCGCCGGTGGCTGCTTCACGCTGGCCGCGATGCGCGTGCCCGCTGCGCGCTTCGCCGCGGTGGCCGCACTCGTCAACGCGCAACCCGAGGTCGGCCACAGCTACCGCCGCGACCACGCCCTCAACCTCTGGTTCGTGCTGGCCGCCGAAAGCGCCGAGCGCGTCGCCGCGGTGCAGGCGCAGATCGAACAGCAGACCGGGCTCGACATGCTCACCTTCCCGCGCGAACGCGACTACGGCAGCGAGACGGCAACCCCCTTGCCGGCCCAGCATGGCGCTGCGTGACTTCGACCGCCGCCTGGTGCTGGCCACACAAAGCGGCCTGCCGCTGGTGAGCCGGCCTTACGAGGCGGTGGCGGCGCTGCTGGGCACCGACAGCGCGGCGGTGCGCGAGCAACTCGCCGCGCAGCTCAAGGCCGGCCTGATCCGGCGCATCGGCGCCGTGCCCAACCACTACCGGATCGGCTACACGGCGAACGGGATGACGGTCTGGGATGTCGACGACACGCAGGTCGACGCGCTCGGGCCGCGCGTGGCCGCGCTGCACGGCGTCAGCCACTGCAGCCGCCGCACTCGGCGCCCGCCGGACTGGCCATTCAACCTTTACGCCATGCTGCGCGGCCGCTCGCGCGCCGAGGTCGAGCAGCAGCGCCAGGCGCTGCGCGCCCTGCTCGGCAGCGCCTGCCGCGGCGACGACATTCTTTACTCGACCGCGATGCTCAAGAAGACCGGCCTGCGCCTGGGCGAAGACCGGTGCGACCCACCCGACCCCGACACCACTGGAGAGCCCCGATGACGAAGTTCACATGCTTGCTGGCGGCTGCGCTGGCGCTCGCCGGCAGCGCAGCCTGGGCCTCACCAACCGAAGCCATGACGAAGGCCGGTTGCATGGCCTGTCATGCCAAGGACAAGAAGCTGATCGGCCCGGCCTTCAAGGAGATCGCCGCCAAGTACAAAGGCCAGGACGTGATCGCCAAACTGATGGACAAGGTGCGCAAAGGCGGCGCCGGCAGCTTCGGCAGCCTGCCGATGACGCCGACCGCGCCGAGCAAGATCGGTGACGCCGAACTGAAAGCGGCGATCGAGTTCATCCTCAAGGGCTGAAGCGCCCCTTCGCAAGCTCAGCCCGGCTGGTAGCCGGCCAGCCGCTGGGCGTCGAAGACGTGGATGTCGCGCTTGTCGATGCGGATCAGCCCGGCGCCTTCGAGTTCGTGCAGCACGCGCGAGAAATACTCCGGCGTCAGCGACAGGCGCGATGCAATCGTTGCCTTGCTGACTTGCAGCGACACCGTGATCTCGGTGCCGCCGGCAGTGTCGCTGTCCAGGCGCTCGCGCAGCAGATAGCCGATGACACGCTGCAGCCCGCTTTGCAAGGCATAGGACTGCACGTCCCTGACCATGCCGTGCAAGCGGCGCGACATCCCGGCCAGCATGCGCAGTGCGAAGCGCGGGTCGCGCTCGATCTCGGCGATGACACCGGCGCGTGACACGCTCAGCACCAGTGCGTCACCCAGCACCTGGGCGTTGACGATGCAGGGCCGGCCGAGAAACATCAATGCCTCGGCGAAGCTGCCGCCGGGGCCGATGATCTCGACCACCTTCTCCTGGCCAGCGGGCGACACCGCGAACAGCTTGACCTGACCGACCACGGTGACGTGGAAGGCTTCGCAGACCTCGCCGGCGCGCAGCACCATGTCGCCGCGCGTCATGCGGCGCAGCGTCGAGCTGGCGGCGAGCCGCTGCAGGCCGGCGGCGTCTACGTCGCTGAACAGCGGCAGCACCGCCAGGTAGCGCGGCAGGTCGAAGCCGGGGGCGCTTCTCATGTCCATGCGGGTTTGACTCCAGGCGGTCTGGTTGACGCCGCGCAGTGTCGGCCCGGCATCGAGTGGCTGAATTGACGCTCATCAATCACGCGCCATTTCAGCGGCCGGATTCAGCGCGCCCCCGTGGGTGTGAAGGCGTCGGAAAAACAGGCTTCGTCCGCCGCGCCCTGGGCCAGGAAAGCGGGGATCGCCGCCTCGACCATCTTCACCGAGCCGCAGACGTAGACCTCGTGACCGCGCAAATCGGGGAAGTCGGCCAGGATGGCTTCGTGGACCAGGCCGCGCCGGCCGCTCCAGTCGGCCGCGGGCTCGGACAGCACCGGCACAACCTCGAAGTTGCCGTGCTCGCGCTGCCAGCCTTGCGCCAGCTCCAGCAGGTAGAGGTCGCCGGCGTGGCGCGTGCCCCAGTACAGCCGCATCGACCGGGTGATGCCGCGCAGGAAAGCGTCTTCGACGATGCTCTTGACCGGCGCGAAACCGGTCGCGCCGGCGACGAACACGATGGGCAGCGCGCTCTCGCTGAGCCTGAAGTGACCGAACGGGCCTTCGATGTCGAGTTCGTCACCGACCGCCATCGTGCTGAACACCTGCGGCGTGAAGCGCCCGCCCGGGATGTGCCGCACATGGAGTTCGATCTGCGGCCCGGACTGCGGCGGATTGGCGAACGAGAACGCGCGCCGCTGGCCATCTTCGAGCACGATGTCGATGTACTGGCCGGCGCTGAAGCGCATGCGCTCGCCGGCCGGCAGCGCCAGCATCAGCCGCATCACGTCGTCGCTCAGGCGTTCCATCGTGACGACGCGGGCGCGCAAACGCCGCACCGCCGCCGCAGGCAGCAGCGCGCCGGCGACCTCGACCTCGACGTCTTCGAGCGCCGTCGCGCAACACAGCAAGGCCTGGCCGCCGGCGCGCATCGTGCCGGTCAGCACCGCCGGCTGGTAGGCGCCGTGGTCGACGCGGCCGTTGAGCACCGTGCACAGGCAGACGCCGCAGCCGCCATTGCGGCATTCGTAAGGCAGGGCGACGCCGGCGCGCAGCCCGGCTTCGAGCAAGGTTTCGCCGGCGCGCACCGGCAGCGCGATCGCCCCCGGATGCACTGTCATGCGGTGCCCGGCCGGTGCCGCGCCGCGCCGGCGCAGCCGCAGCCAGGGCAGCAGCACGAGCAAGGCCGTGCCCGCGCTCACCAGCGCCCACACGCTGCCCAGCGGCCAGCGTTCGAGCAGCGGGAACAGCGGCAGCAAGAACCAGTCCAGCTCCAGCGTCGTCACCGCGGTGGCCAGGTCGGCCGCGCCGCCCTGGCTGGTCACCGGCAGCGCCAGCGACAAGGCCAGCAGCATCGCCACCGTGCCGACGGCGATGGCGCGCGGCGGCTGCGTCTGCGCCTTGGGCACGCGCTGCACATGGACCCACATCAGCAGCAGCACGAGCAAAGGCACGCCGATGTGGATGAACACGAGCAGCGAGAACAGGCGGTCGCTGACGCTGCTGGGGTAGATGAAGTTGCGGATCAGCGCGCCGCCGAAGCTCGGCAACCAGTCCAGCCACTCGAAGCTGGTGACGGTGACGAACTGCGCCAGCCGGTCCCAGGGCAGCATGAAGCCGTTGATGCCGGCCGCATAAACACCCCAGATCAGCCCGACCCCGGTGAGCCAGGAGAAGGCGCGAAAGCCGCGCAGCCGGTCGAAGGCGAAATGGCGCAGCATGTGCACCAGCATCGTCGCCACCATCGCGTCGGAGGCATAACGGTGCACGCTGCGCATCACACCGCCGGCGAACCACTGCCGCTGCGTCAGATCGTTCACCGACTGGTAGGCGCCAGCGACGCCGGTGTCGAAGAAGGCGAACAGGTAGAGCCCGGTCACGCCGACGACCCAGAACAGCCAGAAGCTGGTCGCCCCCAGGTGGTAGAGCGGGTTCAGCCGGTCGCCGAACGCGCGGTTGAACAGCGCCTCGGCGTGCATGAACAGCCAGCGCAGGCCGGCTTGAAGGCGGCTGATCATCGGCCCCGCGGGCGGCGCATGGCCCGCCAGACGACAACGATGAACAGCATGCCGCCGGCGATGGCGACCAGCCCTCCCAGCCCCATCAAGCCCATGCCGGCGACTTCGGCGCCGCTGCGCAGCACTTGCTCGCTGCCGGCGACCTTGCGCTGCACGCCGTAGCCGCCCGACCAGACCAGGCCGACGATGTGCAGCAGTTGCCCGGCGCCGTAGAGCGCCGGCTGCAGCACCGCCAGCCGGCCGGCCGGCGCGCGCCAGCCCAGGCGCGGCAGCAGGTGGTAGACCAGACCCATCAGCGCCAGCGTGACGCCGACGATGCAGCCGTGGTAATGGGCCGGGATGCGCACGTTGTTGCCGCTGATGAGCGCGCCGATCAGCCCGCCGGCGGCGAACAAGGCCATCGACGCGACCAGCGCCATGCGCAGCGGCCGCTGCTCGGGCCGCAGCGGCTGGCGGCGCGACTGCAGCAAGGCGAGCGCGACGGCCAGCG
>JAUYAJ010000647.1 GCA_030693565.1 Rubrivivax sp. | reverse complement strand
CGGATGCCGCGCTGCGGCGTCTCGCCATAGTGGATGCGCCGCGCTTCGTCGGCGAAGCGCGGACCGACGTCTTCGGTGTTTGCCATCAGGTGGCGCACCTGCTGCAGCCAGCTCGCCTGCAGATCCGCGGGCTGGGCCGCTGCCGGCGCATCGCGTCCGCTGGACAGATTGAGCCGGGGCGCTGAGGGCATGCGGCTGACGACCTTGTCGGCGCACAGCGGACACTCGACCAGGCCACGGCCGTTCTGGTCCATGAATTCGTCGTCGGAAGCGAACCAGCCTTCGAAGCCATGGCCGTTCGCGCAGCGCAGGTTCAACACCTTCATGTGGACATCATAGGCCGGGCGCCGTATCGGCGCTCTGCCAGTCCAGCGTCCAGGCCCCGGCGCGCCAGCGCTGCAGCCACAAGAAGCCCCACAGGGTCTTCACATCCGGTACTTCACCACGGCCGGCCAATGCGTCGAGTTCATCGGCGTCGAGCGTGACCACTTCGACGAACTCGCCGGTGTCGAGCTTCTGCGGCCCGGCTTGCAGGCCGCGCGCGAACCAGAGCCAGATGCTTTCCGACGAGTAGGCCGCGGCGTTGTGGATCTCGCCGGCGAAAGCCCATTCACGCGCCGTGTAGCCGGTTTCCTCGGCCAGTTCGCGCCGCGCGCAGGCCAGCGTGCTTTCGCCCCTATCGAGCTTGCCGGCGGGCAGTTCGAGCAGCACGCGCCCGACCGGATAGCGGAACTGGCGCACGAGCACGAGGCGGCCGTCGTCGAGCAAGGCCAGCACCGCCACCGCGCCCGGATGCCGGATGTATTCGCGCGTCGCCGCGCTGCCGTCGGGCAGCCGCACATCGTCGCGCCGCACTTCGAGGAATCCGCCTTCGAGCAGCATGCGCCCGCCGGTGCGCCGCTCGACCAGGTGGGCGTCGTCGTCTTCAGTCATCGCCGGCGTAAGGCTGGCGCCGCAGGTAACGCCAGACGAAACCCGGGAACGCGAAAGTCAGGAACAGGCAGCCCGCCGCGGCGAAGAACTCCCACTTCTGCGGCTGGCGCTGGCCGATCAGCGATTCGACGGCGATGCCGACGCCGAAGCTCAGCGCCGCCATCAGCAGCAATTCCAGCAGCCGCCAGCCCAGCACCTTGGGCGCACGCCGCGGGCCGACGATGAAGAGCCGCTCGTTGACGAAGGGCAGGTTGGCGGCGATCAGCGCGAAGACGATGACGCCCCAGACCTCGAAGGTATGACTCATCGACGCTGACGCTCAACCGGCCAGCGTGCGCACGATGGCGTCGCGGCACAGCGCCATCAGCCCGCCGGCAAACGGGCCGAGCAGCAGCACCGCGGCGCCGTTGAGCGCCAGCAACGCGCCCACGCCTGGCGTCTGGCCGACCGGCGCGGTGTCCACCGGCTCGTCGAACCACATCACCTTGACCACCCGCAGGTAGTAGAAGGCGCCGACCAGCGACAGCAGCACGGCGACGACGGCCAGGCCGATGTACAGCGTGGAGTTGGTCGTCACCAGCGCCTGGATCACCGACAACTTGGCGAAGAAACCCACCATCGGCGGTACGCCGGCCAGCGAGAACATGAACACCGTCATCACGCCGGCAGCCCAGGGGCTGCGCCGGGCCAGACCTGCCAGGTCGTTGATCTCTTCGCTTTCATGGCCCTGGCGCGACAGGAACATGATCAGGCCGAAGGTGCCCAGCGTCGTGAGCACGTACGAGACCATGTAGAACATCGCCGAGCTGTAGGCGTTGCCGGCCGACAGCGTATTGCCGCTGATGACGCCCGCACTCAGGCCGAGCAGCACGAAGCCCATCTGGGCGATCGTCGAATACGCCAGCATGCGCTTGAGGTTGCTCTGCGCGATCGCGGCGATGTTGCCGACGACCAGCGAGCCGACGGCAAGCACGATGAACATCTGCTGCCAGTCCACCGCCAGCCCCAGCATGCCTTCGACGAGCATGCGGATCGTGATGGCGAAGGCGGCGAACTTGGGCGCGCCGCCGATCAGCAGCGTGACCGGCGTCGGCGCGCCCTGGTAGACGTCGGGCACCCACATGTGGAAGGGCACGGCACCAAGCTTGAAGGCCAGGCCGGCAACGACGAAGACGATGCCGAAGATCAGCACCTCCTGGTTGATGCGGCCGGCGGCGATCTGGTCGAACACGACGGGCAGCTCCAGCGAGCCGGTGGCGCCATACATCATCGACAAGCCGTAGAGCAGGAAGCCGCTGGCGAGCGCGCCGAGCACGAAGTACTTCATCGCCGCCTCGGTGGCCACAGCGTGGTCACGGCGCAGCGCCGTCAACGCGTACAGCGACAGGCTCATCAACTCCAGGCCGAGGTAGATGACGAGGAAGTTGTTGGCCGAGCACATCACCGAGATGCCCAGCAGCATGAACAGCGAGAGCGTGAAGAACTCGCCCTTGAGCAGGTCGCGCGACGCCAGCGTCGGCCGCGCATAGCCCAGCGTGATCATCACCGCGATGGCCGCGAACAGAGCCATCAGCTGGCCCATCGGGTCGGCCACCACCAGGCCTTGCATGCCATAGGCGGTGCTGCCGTCGTTGAAGGCCGCCAGCTGCAGCAGCGCGTAGACGGCGATGCTGGCCTGCGTCATCCAGAAGGTGGGACGGCGTTGCGGGTCGCTGACGAAAAGGTCGGCGAGCGTGACCCCGCAAGCCGCCAGCAGCAGCCAGATCTCGGGGTAGATGACGAACCAGTTCATCGTGGTCATGGGCAGAAGGTTGGCAGGGTCGTCAGTTCAGCTTGGACAGCGCCACATGCCTGAGCAACTCGGACACGGACACCTGCATGACGTCGGTGAAGGGTTTCGGGTACAGGCCCATGGCCATCACGGCGGCGGCCAGCAGCGCAAGCATCAGGAATTCGCGGCCGTTGATGTCGGTCAGCGCCTTGACCTTGTCGTTGGCGACTTCGCCGAAGTAGACGCGCTTGACCATCCACAGTGTGTAGGCGGCGCCGAACACCAGCGTGGTCGCGGCGAGGGCGCCGATCCAGAAGTTGAACTGCAC
This sequence comes from Rubrivivax sp., assembly GCA_030693565.1. Classification (GTDB taxonomy): domain Bacteria; phylum Pseudomonadota; class Gammaproteobacteria; order Burkholderiales; family Burkholderiaceae_C; genus Rubrivivax. The sequence continues at coordinate 631 of JAUYAJ010000647.1, read as the reverse complement.
CGCGCCCAGGATCACCATCCACTCGCCGACAAAACCCGCCGTGCCCGGCAGGCCGGCGTTGGCCATTGCGAACAGCACGGCGAAGGCGGCGAACTTTGGCATCGTGTTGGCGACGCCGCCATAGTCGGCGATGTCGCGCGAATGCACGCGGTCGTAGAGCACGCCGATGCACAGGAACATGGCGCCCGAGACAAAGCCGTGGCTGATCATCTGCACGATGGCACCGGCAACGCCGAGTTCGTTGAAGATGAAGAAACCCAGCGTGACGAAGCCCATGTGGGCGATCGAGCTGTAGGCCACCAGCTTCTTCATGTCTTGCTGGACCAGGGCGACGAGGCCGATGTAGAGCACCGCGATCAGGCTCAGCGCAATGATGAGCCAGGCGTACTCGCGCGCGGCGTCGGGCGCAATCGGCATCGAAAAGCGCAGAAAGCCGTAGGCGCCCAGCTTCAGCATGATGGCCGCCAGCACCACCGAGCCACCGGTCGGTGCCTCCACGTGCGCGTCGGGCAGCCAGGTGTGCACCGGCCACATCGGCATCTTCACCGCGAACGACGCGAAGAACGCCAGCCACAGCCACCACTGCATGTCGCGCGGGAAGTTGCTCTTCTCGATCAGCGTCGGGATGTCG
>JAUYAJ010000646.1 GCA_030693565.1 Rubrivivax sp. | reverse complement strand
ACGCCGAGTGGGGCTGGTCTGGGGGCTTACCCGGAGGGCCGGGGCGTCCAAGGGCCCTGCGCGGCGTTGCATCGCTTGCCCGGACGTGGGTCCGGGCTGCGCGCTGCGCCTTGCTCAGGGCCCTTGCGCACCCCGGCGCGGGCCCATGGGATTGCCTCTCAACCTCTCAGCCCGCACCGCTGGCTCATTCTGCGAGCCAGCCAGCGGTGATACTTCGCCGGCGAACCCGCAGCGCGGCCTGATTCCCAGGCTGACGCCCGCGGGCTGCCACTGCCGGCGCCATGCTCCACTTCCACTTCGCCAATCGTTACGAGACGCTGACCGCGGGCTGGCTCGACCAGATCTCGCTGGCGCCGCCCGGCGTCTTTGCCAGCATCCCGGTGCTGGTGCCCAGCGCCGCCATCCAGCGTTCGCTGACGCTGGCCGCCGCTGACCGGCTCGGCCTGTGCGCCGACCTGCGCTTTGACTTTCTGGCGCAATGGCTGTGGCAGCAGATCGGCCGCATCGTCCCCGGCGTCGGCGCCGAATCGCCGTTCACGCCGGCGCTGCTGAGCTGGCGTCTGCACGCCGCCCTCGGTGACGCCGCTTTCGTCGCCAGCCAGCCGCGCCTGGCCCGCTATCTGGCAGGTGCCGACGAGGTCATGCGCCACGACCTGGCCGGCCGCGTTGCCGCCTTGTTCGATCAGTACACCACCTACCGCCCTGACTGGCTGCTGGCCTGGCGCGAAGGCCGTCCGGCCGAGCCCGTTGCCGCGCAGGCGCATGCCGACGAGGCCTGGCAGGCGGCGCTGTGGCAGCGCCTGGCCGCCGAACTCGGCATCGACGCCTTGCACCCGGCCAACGCTTTTGTGCGCGCATTGAAGGACCTGGACGCCCGCAGCGTGGCCAGCGCCGGCCTGCCCGCCGTCGCCCATGTGTTCGCGCTGCCGACGATGCCGCCGCTGCACCGCCAGCTGCTGCAGCAACTGGGCAACCACATCGAGCTGCATGTCCACGCGCTCAATCCCTGCCGCGAGTTCTGGTTCGACGCCGTCTCGCCCAAGCGCTTGAGCCACCTGGCGCTGCGTGGCCTTGCCGCCAGCCAGGAAGTCGGCAACCGCCTGCTCAGCGCCTGGGGCGGCCAGACCCAGGCCCACATCGACGGCCTGGTCGACGTCAACGGCGCCATCGACGACGGCCACTACCAGCCCCATCCCGGCAGCAGCCTGCTGGCGCGGCTGCACAACGCCATCCTCGACATGGCAGAGCTGGCGCCCGGCACGGCGCCGCTGGCCGACGGCGACCGCAGCATCGAGCTCCACGTCTGCCATTCGCTGACGCGTGAACTCGAGGTCTTGCAAGACCATTTGCTCGGCTTGTTCGCCAGCGCCGGCGGCCGCCTGCGGCCGGCCGACATCCTGGTGCTGACACCGGACCTCGAAGCCGCCGCGCCGCTGATCGACGCCGTCTTCGGCACCGCAGCGCGCGAGCGCCACATCCCCTACACGGTCAGCGGCCGGCCGCGCAGCCGGGTCAACGCCGCCGCGCGCGCCTGGCTGGCCTTGCTGACGCTGGGGGCTTCGCGCTGCGGCGCCAGCGCGCTGCACGGCTTGCTGCAGCAGCCCATCGTGGCGCGCCGCTTCGGGCTTGACGAAGACGACCTGGAACGGCTGCACGGCTGGCTGCTCGACAGCCGCATGCGCTGGGGCCTGGACGCCGCCCACCGCGCCAGCTTCGATGTGCCGGCGCAGGCCAGCCACACGCTGGCCGACAGCCTGGACCGGCTGCTGCTGGGCTATGCCTTGCCAGCGCAGACCGACCAGACCTTCGACGGCCGGCTGCCGGCCGGCGCGGCCGAAGGTTCGGCGGCGCTGGCACTCGGCGCCTTTTGGCGCTTCGCCGGCACGCTGCAGGCCTTGCAGCGTGCGCTCGCCAGCGCGCACACGCCAGCCGCCTGGGCGGCGCTGCTGCGCAACTCGGTCGCCGACTTCCTCGACCCGCAAGGCGACGAGATCGACGACCAGCGCGAACTGCTGGCCGCCATCACCGCGCTGGCCGAACAATGGCGCCGCGCCGATTTCACGCAGCCGCTGCCGCTGGCGGTGGTGCGCGCCGCGCTCGAGCAAGTGCTCGACGATCCGGCACGCGGCGGCGTGGCCGGCGGCAACGTCACCTTCGCCTCGATGTCCAGCCTGCGCAACCTGCCCAGCGCCGTGGTCTGTGTCATCGGCCTGGACGACGGCCGCTTTCCCAGCGCCCAGCGTCCGCTCGAATTCGACCTGCTGGCCTGGCGGCCGCGGCGCGGCGACCGCCAGCGCCGCAGCGACGAGCGCAACCTTTTCCTCGACCTGCTGCTGGCGGCCCGACACAGCCTGTACCTCAGCCACAGCGGCCGCAGCGTGCGCGACAACTCGGCGCTGCCGCCCTCGGTGCTGGTGGCCGAGCTGCTCGACGTGCTGGTGCCGGCTGTCGCCGACGACCCGCAGTCGCCGGCCTCGCTGGCACAGGCGCGCCGCCGCCTCGTCGTCGAACATCCGCTCCAGCCTTTTGCCGTCGAAGGTTTTGCCGTCGATGGCGACCCGCGGCTGCGCAGCTTCAACCGCGAACTCGGCGTCGCGCTGCAGCGCAGCCTGGCCGGGCCGGCGTTGGCGGCGCCGCTGGCGGACAGCGCCGACGACGACGCTGAATCCGGCGCCGAGGCCGGCGCGGATGACGATGACGACAGCGCGGTCGGCGCCGCCCTGCCGGTCTTTTTTGCCCAGCCACTGGCGCCGCCGGGGCCGGAGTGGCGCAGCGTCACGCTGGCCCAGCTGGTGGCCTTCTTCCGCAACCCCTGCCGCACCTTGCTGCGCCAGCGCCTGGGCGTGGCTGTCAGCCACGACGCCGACCGGCTGGAAGACGTCGAGCCCATGCTGCCCGACTGGCCCGGCGTCGACGCCTTGACGCGGCGCTTGCTGCCCGCGCTGTTGCAAGGCGCGGGTGAAGCCCAGGCACGCCAGCTTGCCGCGGCCGGCAATGAGCTGCCGGCCGGCGCGCTGGGCATGGCAGCCTGGGAGCACACCTGGGGCCGGCTCGGCCCTTTCGCCGCCCAGGTGCGCGACGCCAGCGCCGCGCCCTGCCTGGCGCCGCTGACGGCGCGCGTCGCCTTCGACCTCGACGGCCAGGCCTGGCAGCTCGAGGCCGGTTTTGCCGACCTGCGGCCAGCCGGCTTGCTGCGCTGGCGCTGCGACAAGCTGCGCGCCGGCGACCGCATCGAGGCCTGGCTCCACCACTTGCTGCTGTGCGCCGCCGCACCCGCCGGGGTCGACTTGCGCACCACCTGGCTGTCGCTGGACGCGCCGCTGCAACTGATGGCGCCGGCCGACCCCAAGGCCTTGCTGGCTGACTTGCTGCGCCTGTACCGGCAAGGCTTGAGCGAGCCGCTGCACTTCTTCCCCAAGGCCGCCTGGGCCTACGTGGAAAACGACGCCAGCCTGAACGCCGCCCGCAAGGTCTGGCAAGTGACACCGCGCCAACCGCACGGCGAAGCTGCCGACCCAGCCTACCGGCTGGCCTTGCGCGGCCGCGGCGAGGCGCTGGACGAACGCTTCACGCAGCTGGCCGAAGCCGTCTTCGCGCCGCTGCTGGCGCACCAGGTCAATGAGGACGAGTCGCCATGACCGCGCTCGACGTCTTCGGCTGCCCACTGGCCGGCACGCGGCTGATCGAAGCCTCGGCCGGCACCGGCAAGACCTGGAACCTCTGCGGCCTGTTCCTGCGCCTGCTGCTCGAGCGTGGCCTGGCGCTGCCGCAAATCCTGGTCGTGACCTTCACCAACGCCGCCACCGCCGAGCTGCGCGAACGCATCCGCGAACGCCTGGCGCAAACCCAGGCGCGCCTGCTCGGCGAAGGCGTGCAGACGCCCGACCCTTTTGTCGACGGCTTGCTGCTCAGCCTGCGCCGCCAGCCCGGACTCAGTGACGATGTGCTGAAGGCGCGGTTGTCGGCGGCTTTGCAGAGCTTTGACGAAGCGTCGATCTTCACCATCCACGGTTTTTGCCAGCGCGCGCTGGGCGACGCCGCGCTCAGCGCCGGCCTGCCGATGGTGCAGGAGCTGCTGGCCGACGACAGCGAACTGCGGCTCGAAGTGGTGCATGACTTCTGGCGCTGCCATGTGGCCGGCGCAGCACTCGCGCCCGAGCTGGCAGCCTACTTGCTCGAGCGCGGCGACAGCCCCGAGCGCCTGGCCGGCTTGCTGCAGCGCCGCTTGTCCAAGCCGCTGGCGACGCTGCTGTGGCCGCCCATGACCGGCGCGGCCACCACCGTCGACAGCGCCGCGCTGGCCGCTGCCCACGGCGCCGCCCGCGCGCTGTGGCAGGACCAGCGCGCGACCATCCTGGCGCAGGTCGCCGAAGCCTTGCCGCGCCTGAACGGCCGCTCCTACAAGGCCAGCACAGTCGCCGCGGCCACTGCCGACTGGGATGCGCTGCTCGCCGGCGACGACGCGCTGCGCGGCGGCCTGGACCGGCTCGACCTGCTGGCCGCCCAGCGCCTGCAGCCCAACAAAGGCAAGGCGCCGGTGCAGCCGCATGACTTCTTCGACTGCGCGCAGGCCTTGCTCGACTTGCGCGACGCCGCCGGTCAGGCCTTGGCGCTGGCCCGGCTGCAACTGCTGCGCCAGCTGCTCGAAGACGGGCCGCCGGCACTGCGCCGGGCCAAGCGCGAACGCCGCGTCATCGCCTTCGACGACATGCTCTTCAACCTGCACCAGCGGCTGCAGGGCGCTGCCGGCCAGCCGCTGGCAGACGCCTTGCGACAGCGTTTTGCGGCCGCGCTGATCGACGAGTTCCAGGACACCGACCCGCTGCAGTTCCAGATCTTCGAGCGCATCCACGGCGGCGGCGACACGCCGCTGTTCCTGGTCGGCGACCCCAAGCAGGCGATCTACAGCTTTCGCCATGCCGACCTGCACACCTACCTGCAAGCGCGCCACCAGGCGGTCGCCGAATACACGCTGGCCGACAACCAGCGCTCGACCGCGCCGCTGCTGACGGCGCTGAACGCGCTCTTCGGCAGCCACCCACGCGCCTTCATGCTGCCCGGGCTCGACTACCGGCCGGTGGGCTGCGGCGCCAAGCCGCGGCCGCCGCTGGTCGACAACAGTGAGCCGCGCGCGCCTTTGCAGCTGTGGACGCTGCCAACCGCGGACGCCGGCAGCCTGTGGCTGAAGGCGCGCGCCCAGCACAGCGCCGCCGACGCCTGCGCCGCCGAGATCGCGCGCCTGCTCGGCGCCAGCCGCCAAGGCCTGATCACGCTGGCCGAACGCCCGTTCGCCGCCGGTGACATCGCGGTGCTGGTGCGCAGCCATGCCCAGGGCGCGTTGATGCGGCGCACGCTGGCGGCGCTGGGTGTTGGCGCGGTCGAACATTCGCAAGCCAGCGTCTATGCCAGCGTCGACGCCGAAGAGCTGGAGCAGTTGCTGGCCGCCGTGCTGGAGCCGTCGCGCCCGCCTTTGCTGCGCGCCGCGCTGGCCACTGCCCTGCTCGGCCTGGATGCCCAGGGCTTGTGCGACTGGGACGCTGACGACCGCGCCCAGCTCAACTTCATGGTCCGCCTGGCCGGCTACCGCGAGACCTGGCTGCGCCGCGGCGTTGGCGTCATGCTGCGCCAGTTGATGGTCGACGAAGACGTCGCCCAGCGCCTGCTCGCGCGCCCCGACGGCGAGCGCCGGCTGACCAACTTGCTGCATTTGTCGGAATGCCTGCACGAGGCGGCCGCCGACCAGGGCACGGCCGAGGCCTTGCTGCGCTGGCTGCAGCAGCGCCGGCGCGACGGCGGTGGTGGCGACGCCGCCCAGTTGCGCCTGGAGTCCGACCGCAACCTGGTGCAGATCGTCACCATCCACAAGTCCAAGGGCTTGGAGTACCCAGTCGTGTTCTGCCCCTTCCTCTGGGACGGCCACCCGGGCGGCAGCCCGGCGTCCGGCGACGGCCGCGAGCACCGCGACGCCGACGGCCAGCCGCTGATCGACTTCCGCGAACACGACAAGCCGGCGCTCGACGCCATCAAGGCCGAGCTGGCGCTGGAGCGCGCGGCCGAGAACCTGCGCCTTGTCTATGTCGCGCTGACGCGCGCCGTGCACCGCTGCTACCTGGTCGTCGGCAGTTATCGGCGCCAGGTCGGCGCCCATGGCTCCAGCGTCGAGAGCGGCCGCGCGCTGATCCACTGGCTGGTCGCCGGCCAGGACACGACGCCGGCCGACTGGCTGCAAAGCGGGCTGACACCGTCGCAAGTGGCTGCCGGCTGGGCGCGACTGGCGGCCGACAACGCGCCCGCCGTCGGCTTGAGCGCATTGCCGCGCCAGCCCGGCGTGGCGCTGGCGCCGCTGCGCCGCGACGCCGACTCGCTGGCCGCGCTGGCGCCGCCCGCCCACATCCCCGGCGGCTGGTGGATCGGCAGCTACAGCAGCCTGATCC
>JAUYAJ010000637.1 GCA_030693565.1 Rubrivivax sp. | reverse complement strand
CTACCCCGAGCCGCAGCAATACAAAGTGCAGCCGCCACCGGCGCTGGCCGACATCCTCGAAGGCCATTTCCGGCCCGGCTTCTTCACCGGTGTCTGCACCGTCGTGCTCAAGCTCTTCAACTGCGTGCAGCCCGGCGTGGCGGTGTTCGGCAAGAAGGACTACCAGCAGCTGATGCTGATCCGCCGCATGGTCGAGCAGATGGCGCTGCCGGTGCAGATCCTGGCCGGCGAGACGACGCGCGCCGACGACGGCCTGGCGCTGTCGTCGCGCAACGGCTATCTGGACACCGCCCAGCGCGCCGAAGCGCTGGCGCTGAGCCAGGCCTTGCGCGCGGTGGCGGCCGATGTGGGCAAGGGCCGCCGCGACTGGGCAGCGCTGGAACAGGCCGCGCTGGCCGCGCTGACCACGCGCGGCTGGGTGCCCGACTACCTGGCCGTGCGCCGGCGCAGCGACCTGGGTCTGCCGACCCCCGGCGATGCGCTGGTGGCGCTGGGCGCAGCGCGGCTGGGCACGACGCGGCTGATCGACAACCTCGAGCTCGACACGCCGGCCTGAGCGGCTGGCCGCACCGCGAGTTCAGCGCTTGGCCGCGGCCGCGCGCAGCTTGTCCTTCTTGCTCAAACGACGGCCTTTGACGCCGCCTTTCGGGTCGGCCACCGGTGCCACCGCCGCCACCGGTGCACTGGGCTCGAAGCCCGCCACCTGCTCGCGCGCGACACGCTGCTGCTGGCGCTTTTCGATGAGCCGGAAATGGGCTTCGCTGCCCGGCGCATCGGCGCAGATGAAGCTGATCGCCAGCCCGTGCGCGGCGGCGCGCCCGGTGCGGCCGATGCGGTGGATGTGATCGACCGCCGAGCGTGCCAGGTCGTGGTTGACCACCACCGCCAGCTCGGGCACGTCGATGCCGCGCGCCGCCAGGTCGGTGGCCACCAGCACGGCGAGCGCGCGGCCCTGGAAGTCGGCCAACACCTCGCGGCGCCGGCCGGCGCTGAGCTGGCCGTGCAAGGCCGCAGCCGGCAGGCCGGCTTGGCGCAGCTTGTCGGCCACGTGTTCGCTGGCGTACTGGGTGGCGACGAAGACCAGCGTGCGCTCCCAGCCTTGGCTGGTGATCAGGTGGCGCAGCAGCGCGGTGCGGCGCGCGCTGTCGACAACGACGGCGCGCTGCTCGACGCTTGGCGCCGCAGCCTGGCTGCCGTCCTCGGTGCCGATGCGCAGCGGCTCGCGCAGCACACTGCCGGCAAGCGTGGCCACCGCGTCGGGGAATGTCGCCGAAAACATCAGCGTCTGCCGCTGCGCCGGCAGCAAGGTCAGCACGCGGCCGATCTCGTCGGCAAAACCGAGGTCGAGCAAGCGGTCGGCTTCGTCGAGCACCAGCGTGCCCAGGTCGGACAGCGTCAGCGCGTTGCGCGCCTGCAGGTCGAGCAGCCGCCCGGGCGTGGCCACCACCAGGTGGGCGCCGCCGCGCAGCGCCATCATCTGCGGGTTGATCGAGACCCCGCCGACCGCCACCACCGCCTTGAGCTGCGGCGCCAGTGCGTGGGCGGCGGCGCCGATCTGCAAGGCCAGCTCGCGCGTCGGCGCCAGGATCAGCGTGCGCAGCCGCCGGGGCCGCTGTTCTGCCGTGGTCGGGTCGGCCAGCAGGCTCTGCAGCAGCGGCAGCAGGAACGCCGCGGGCTTGCCGGGGCCGGGGGGCGCCAGGCCGAGCAGGTCACGGCCCTGGAGGATGGCGGGAATGGCCGCCGCCTGGATCGCAGTGGGCGCGGCCCAGCCGGCGGCAGCGGCACGGCGCAGCAATTCGGGCGCGAGCCCGAGGCTGGCAAAGCCGATGGGAAAAGGGGCGGACGTTGTCGACAAGGGAGGGGGTGGCGGGCCGGGTCCGCGCGCGAGGATCAATGGCCGATTGTCGACCCTGAATCGCGCGCCGAAGCGGCCGCCACTCAGCTCTCGAGCTTGATGTTGCCGTCCTTGACCACCTTGGCCCACTTGGCGCCTTCGCTGCGGATGAAGTCGGCGAACTTCTTCGGCGAGCCGCCGCCGTCTTCGGCGCCGAAGGTGTCGAGCCGCTCCTGCACGTCGGGCATCGCCAGCACCTTGTTGACGTCTTCGTTGATGCGCGCCGCCACCGAGGCGTGCAACTTGCCCGGCCCGGCCAGGCCGTACCAGGTCGTGGCCTCGAAGTCGGCAAAGCCTTGTTCGGCCATGGTCGGCACACCAGGGTGCCCCTTGGCGCGCTTGCCCCGGGTCTGCGCGATCGCCAGCACCTTGCCGCTTTTCACATGCGGCGTGGCAGCGGTCATGGTCTCGAAGCTGTACTGAATCTGGCCGCCGATCAGGTCGATCAGCAGCGGGCCACTGCCCTTGTAGGGCACGTGCAAGGCGTCGACCTTGGCGCGCAGCTTGAACATCTCCAGCGCCAGGTGCTGGGCCGAGCCGGCACCGGCCGAGCCAAAGCTGATCTGGCCGGGCTTGGCCTTGCACAACTCGACGATCTCGCCGACCGTCTTGGCCGCCTGCGTGGTGTTGGCAATCAGCAGGTTGGGGGTGACGCCAACCAGCACGATGGGCACGAAGTCGCGCTCGACGTTGTAGTTCAGCTTGGGTTGCAGGCTGGGCGCCAGCGCATGGCTGTTGATGTGGGCCATCAACAGCACGCTGCCGTCGCTGGGTTGCTGGGCCACGTAGTCCGCCGCCAGCACGCCGGCGACACCGGCTTTGGTCTCGACGATGACTTGCTGGTTCCACATCGCCGTGAGCTTGGCGGCGACCACGCGCGCCAGCGCGTCGGTGCCACCCCCGGGCGGGAAGCCGACGATGATGCGGATCGGCCCGCTGGGCCAGGCTTGGGCGAACAGGCTGGGCACGCCGAGCACGGCGGCGCTGCCGGCGGCGGCTTTCAGGATCGAACGGCGTTGCATGCGGGTCTCCGGTGGGTGGGGTTTCGGTTCAGGCCGCGGCCTGCAGCACCTGCGGCGCCGGGTGGGCCGCGAAGTGGTCCATCGCGGCCTGCACGCCACTGCCGGCGAGCTTGACGCCGCCCAGCTTCAGGCCCATTTCGCAGCCGGCCAGCGCGGCCATCAGCGTCAGGTCGTTGCAGTCGCCCAGGTGTCCGATGCGGAACATGCGGCCCTTGATGCGGCCCAGGCCGGTGCCCAGCGAAAGGTCGAAGCGCTCGTGGATGAGCCGCCGCAGCGCGTCGGCGTCGACGCCGACCGGCGTCACGACGCCGGTCAGCACCGGCGAGTACAAGCCGGCGTCGGCGCACTGCACCGGCAAGCCCCAGGCCTGGACCGCGGCGCGCACGCCGGCGCCCCAGCGCTGGTGGCGCGCGAACACCGCGTCCAGCCCCTGGCCGAGCAGCATCTCCAGCGCTTCGTGCAGGCCGTAGAGCAAGTTGGTGCTCGGCGTGTACGGCCAGTAGCCGCTGCGGTTCATCTCGACGATCTCGTCCCAGGCCCAGAAGGCTTTCGGCAATTTGGCCGTCTTGCTGACTTCGAGCGCTTTCGGCGACAAGGCGTTGAAGCTGATGCCCGGGGGCAGCATCAGCCCTTTTTGCGAGCCGCTGATGGCGACGTCGACGCCCCAGTCGTCATGCCGGTATTCGGCGCTGGCCAGGCCGGAGATGGTGTCGACCATCAGCAGCGCCGGGTGGCCGGCGTCGTCGATGGCGCGGCGCACGGCGGCGATGTCGCTGGTGACACCGGTCGAGGTTTCGTTGTGGACGACGCAGACGGCGCGGATGCTGTGGCCAGGGTCGCGGCGCAGCCGCTCGGCGATCTGGCCGGCGTCGACGCCCTGGCGCCAGGCCACCGGCAGGCCGGTTTCGGCGCAGGTGCCGGGCAGCGTCAGGAACTCGGGCGCCAGGCCCAGGCGCAGCGCCATCTTCTGCCACAAGGTGGCGAAGTGACCGGTCTCGGCCATCAGCACCGCGTCGCCCGGGCTCAGCACATTGACCAGCGCCGCCTCCCAGGCACCGGTGCCCGAAGCCGGGTAGATCGCCACCGGGTGGCGGGTCTGGAAGATCTGCTTCAAGCCGTCGAGCAACTGCAGCCCGAGGACTCCGAACTCGGGGCCGCGGTGGTCGATGGTGGGTAGGCTCATCGCCCGCAGGATGCGGTCGGGCACCGGGCTGGGGCCGGGGATTTGCAGGAAGTGGCGGCCGCTCGGGTGGTTGTCTAGTCTCAGCATCGTGAACTCCTCAGGCCACGAAGTTTTGCATACAGAATTCATTTGTCAATCGGATTCACCTAGAATGATCCTGGCTGATTCAGCGCTATTTTGCATACAAACTAGGGGAATCCCGCATGGCCGAGGTGATCTCGATCCCCCGTCAGGTGCTCCACCAGGAGGTGGTGACGCGCCTGCGCCAGCGCCTGGTCGAAGGCCAGATCGCGCCCGGCGCCAAGCTCAACGAGCGTGAACTGAGCGCAGCGCTGCAGGTCTCGCGCACGCCGCTGCGCGAGGCCATCAAGATGCTGGCCGCCGAAGGCCTGGTCGAGCTGCTGCCCAATCGCGGCGCCGTCGCGGCGCAGTTCAGCGCCCAGGACGTCATCGACACCTTCGAGCTCATCGCCGGGCTCGAAGCCATGTCGGGCGAACTGGCGGCACAACGCATCACCGAGACCGAGCTGGCCGAGGTGCGCGCCCTGCACTACGAGATGCTGGCCGCCTACACGCGCCGCGACCTGTCCACTTACTACCGGCTGAACGCCCAGATCCACGCCTGCGTCAACACGGCGGCGCGCAACCCGGTGCTGACGCAGACCTACCGCAACGTCAACGCCCGGCTGCAGGCGCTGCGCTTTCGCTCCAACTTCGACGACCGCAAATGGGCGCGTGCTGTCCAGGACCACGAAGAGCTGATCACCCATCTGACAGCGCGCGACGGCCCCGCGGTGCGGGCGCTGCTGGTGCGCCACCTGGAACATAAACGCGACGCCGTGCTCGAACTGATGCAGCGCGGCGAGTTGCCGACGGCAGCCAAGGAGAGCGCATGAACGCCCCATTGCCGGCAGCGGCCAGCCTGGCCCAGATCGGCCGCAGCGCCGGCCCCGACGCCGCCGAGCTGGCGCAGCAGCTGCGCGCCAACACCGAAGGCGAGGTGATGTTCGACGCCGCGTCGCGCGGCCGCTACGCCACCGACGCGTCGATCTACCAGATCATGCCGGTCGGTGTCTTCGTGCCCAAGACGACGCAGGATGTGGCGGCGGCGATCGACATCGCGCGCAGCCTGAAGGCGCCGCTGCTGTCGCGCGGCGGCGGCACCTCGCAATGCGGCCAGACCACCGGCGCCGCGCTCGTCATCGACCACAGCAAGCACCTGCGCCGCGTGTTGCAGATCGACGCCAACGCGATGACCGCCGAGATCGAGCCCGGCCTGGTGCTCGACCACCTGAACGCAGCGCTCAAGCCACTGGGCCTGTGGTACCCGGTCGACGTCTCGACCAGCGCCCAGGCGACGCTGGGCGGCATGGCGGGCAACAACTCCTGCGGCTCGCGCAGCATCGCCTACGGCAACATGGTGCACAACGTGCTGGGCATCGACGCCTGGCTGGCGGATGGCCAGCGGGTCTCGTTCGGCCCGGTGGCCACACTGGGCGCGCGCGAGCGCGCCATCGCTGGTTTCGTGCGCGGCCTGGCCGACAGCCACCGCGCCGAGATCGAGGCCCACTGGCCCAAGGTGCTGCGCCGCGTCGCCGGCTACAACCTCGACATCTTCCACCCGCAAAGCGAGCGCCCGTACACCGGCGACGGCAGCGTCAACCTGGCCCATTTGCTGGTCGGCAGCGAAGGCACGCTGGCGGTGACCGAGCGGCTGCGGCTGCAGCTGTGCCCGCTGCCGCGCGCCAAGGTGCTGGGCATCGTCAACTTCGCCAGCCTGCGCGCGGCGATGGACTCGGCCCAGCACATCGTCAAGCTCGGCCCGAGCGCGGTCGAACTGGTCGACCGCACGATGATCGAGCTGGCACGCGCCAACCCGGCGTTCCGGCCGGTGATCGAGACCGCGCTGATCGGCGCGCCGGCGGCGATCCTGCTGGTCGAGTTCAGCGGCGACGAGCGCGGCGAGCTGCTGCAGCGGCTGGGGCGGCTGGTCGAACTGATGGGCGACCTGGGCCAGAGCGGCAGCGT